>QQUJ01000018.1:0-85000 GCA_008501635.1 Pseudomonadota bacterium | reverse complement strand
GATTCTGCGCATCGAACGGGGCATGGAAGGCTTTAGCGCAGAACTTGTCGAGAAAACTTATGAGAAACGCCTCACCCGGGCACACGGAACGATCGAAGACTCGCTGTTTACCGCAGCTACACAGTCAGGACTCTCGAATCGCTTAACCATGGAGTTGGCGGCGATATTCGGCTGGGATATCGATTTTGCCCTGGATATCCGCAGTGGCGACCAATTCTCACTCGTTTACGAGGAGTTGTTCCTGGATGGTGAGAAGGTAGACGATGGACGGATTGTCGCCGCCGAATTCATCAACCAGGGTCATCAGGTTCAGGCGGTACTATTTACCAAGCCCGACGGTGTGAGCGATTACTATTCCCCCGAGGGTCACAGTATGAGGAAAGCCTTCCTCCGCTCACCCGTAGATTTCCGTCGCATCAGTTCACGTTTTCAGGGCGAGCGCTGGCATCCTGTACTGGGCAAGAAACGTCCTCATCGAGGTGTCGACTACGCGGCCAGTGTTGGCACACCCATTAAGGCGGCCGGCGACGGCAAAGTCGTGTTCGCAGGTGTCAAGGGCGGATACGGGAGGACGGTGATACTCCAGCACGGTCAGAGCTACTCTACCCTCTATGCGCATATGTCACGTATCGCGCGCGGCGTTCGCTCAGGTAAACGGCTGCAACAGGGCCAGGTAATTGGCTACGTCGGTCGGACCGGCCTCGCTACCGGACCTCATCTGCACTATGAGTTCCAGGTCAATGGTGTACACCGTAATCCGCTAACCGTGAAACTGCCCCAAGCGCAACCCCTGGAACGCGAGCACCATGAGGCCTTCCAGCAGCAAGTCGATCAGCTAATGGCGCAACTCAACCTGATACGCCGTTTCTCGGTGGCGGAAGTCAGCTTCAAACCTTAATCACCTCTGGTGGTATTCTCGCCCTCATCACGCCATGCCTCTCTATATCGGTCTCCTTTCAGGGACGAGCCTTGACGGAATTGATGCCGCACTGGTGGAGTGCGAGAACAACAGCGCAACCGTTCACCATTCTCTGAGTTACCCCTTCCCTCCCGAACTCCACGCGTCGCTATTGGAGTTGACGGCCTCCCCCTCGAGCGCACTTGAGGTAATTGGCAGCATCGATGCGCGTCTGGGTGAATGCCTGGGTTTGGCTGCGGTATCACTGCTCGAAGAAGCAGGGGTTAGACCTGAGAAGATCCGGGCCATTGGCAGCCACGGACAGACCATTCGCCATCGACCCGAGTTGGACTTCCCATTCACATGGCAAATAGGGGACCCCAATCGGATTGCTGAACTCACCGGGATCACCACCGTCGCTGACTTCCGACGCCGGGACATGGCTGCTGGAGGGCAAGGTGCACCCCTTGCGCCCGCCCTGCACCAGGCCGTATTTCGCAGCCCCGAAGAAATGCGCGGTGTGCTGAACATCGGCGGGATTGCCAATCTCACATTGCTTCCCGCTGATCACTCTGTGGCGGCAACCGGGTTCGATACCGGGCCGGGGAATCTGCTGCTCGATCATTGGCACCGGCGCCACCGGGGCGCTCCCTACGACACCGACGGTACCTGGGCGGCCACGGGGAGCATCCATCAACCCTTGCTCGACACTTTACTGGGCGACTCCTACTTCTCACTGCCGCCCCCGAAGACGACCGGCCGCGAGTATTTCAATGCCCAGTGGCTGGAAGATTGTTTGAGCCACATCAACAAGGTTGCCAGTCAGGATGTGCAGTCCACCTTGAGCGCCCTTACTGCGAGAAGTGTCGCAGGGGCTCTGAACCGCTGGATGCCAACGTGTAGCCGACTTCTGGTGTGCGGAGGCGGGATTCACAACCGCAAGCTGATGGCCGATCTTCGAGCCGCACTCCCCAACGTGACAATTGAGAGCACCTCAGCCCACGGTATCGGTCCTGACTGGGTGGAGGCTGCGGCATTCGCATGGCTCGCGCACCGAACCCTGGCCGGTCTCGCCGGCAACGTGCCTGATGTGACCGGTGCGCGCCACTCGGCGATACTCGGGGCCATCTATCCCGGCAGGCCGGTGGAACAGCAATAAGAAAGGGGCCTGACGGCCCCTTTCTGACGCGACACGGTAGCGGGTGAAACTACACCGAGAACGAAGAGCCGCAGCCGCAGGTGGTCGAGGCATTCGGATTACGGATCACGAACTGTGAACCCTGAAGATCCTCTTTGTAATCGATCTCCGCGCCAACCAGGTACTGGTAGCTCATCGGATCGATCAACAGGGTCACACCCTGCTTCTGCACCTGGGTATCCCCTTCGTTGACGGCCTCGTCAAAGGTGAATCCATACTGGAATCCCGAGCAGCCGCCGCCGCTCACAAAGACACGCAGCATCAACTCGTCGTTACCCTCTTCATCGATCAGCTGCTTGACCTTGGTGGCTGCCGCATCGGTGAACAACAGTGGACTGGGCATATCACTCATCGCCGTACTCTCCCATTAACCAGACTTGTCCCAACGGGGGGAAGAATCAGAAGAACAGTATGAAATCTCTGACCAACATCGTCAACTAAGGTTTCACAGGCTGCCTGGAGACACCCCCTCAGGTTCCCGCTCTTTCCCCGGTGGCACATCCTTTTGATGGACAAGGCGCGGTTTATCGGCCCCCGGCTGCGAGTGGACCAGGTTACCGTTAACCTCCGCTCCCATCGCCATCTCGATCAAATTGTAATAGACGTTGCCGTGAACACGGGCCTGGGGTGCCAGTTCTATGCGCTCGGTCGCGTATACGTCGCCCTTGACGGTACCGTTCAGAGTCATGGTGGGCACCCTGACTTCGCCCTCGATCTCACCCTGCTCGCTCACCGTCAGCATAGCAGCCTCGTCCTCCTCGGCGACGACGTTGCCACGTATTCTGCCGTCGACATGCAACCCGCCCGTAAAGTGAACGTCACCGCGAATTTCAGTCTGCTGACCGATCAACGTGTTCACGCGCGCCGGACGGTTCTTCTTTTTTCCGCTACCCCACATACCTTATCCCTCCTACGGATTTTCCGCGGGCAATGAAATTTCGAGCGGTGAAGAATACCTAACTACCTGAATCCAAACTGCGAATCTGATCCTGATTCACCCCTCAAGATTCGGCGATCTGCCAATCGAGCCGCTGCTCCACTTTATCCAGCCCCTTGCCGGACGGGGTCACCACAAGGTGCACCGATTCCGGGCGAAACCCTTCCGGCAACTGGATATCACCCTCAAAGTTCTGAAAAAACTTGAACTTGAAATGCAATTTTCCATCACCGTCCTGCGCTAGCCTGGAGAGTGGCAACTGCTCGGGACGCCCATTGAGCATCCCACCGATTGCAAGCGCCACATTTCCCTGGGCCACTTTGTCATTCTTCAATACCTGGGTCAGGATCAACTTATACCGGAACTCTCCGAGCGCCTGGCCACGACTGAGCTGAAACGACTGTATTTTCAATCCGGCCTTGCGGTCATCCGGGGAGACGATTCCCCGGTAAAAAGCCAGCTCCTGCTTCAGCTCCAGGTTCTCATCCTGCAGCTCCTTGACCTGATCTCGTACTTTGATGTGAGATTCGCGGTCGATTTGCCCTGCTCGCTCCAGAACCGCGATCCGCGCGCGAAGTTTCTCGTTCTCTGCGTCGAGCAGATCGATTCGATCTTCCAGTTTGTCGCGCTGCAGCGCGGCCTTCTGCCGATCGAAACCAGCACGCTCTTGTGCATGCTGGAAGAGCCAGTAGGAGGAGCCGACGAAGGCTGCAATCAAGAAAACACCGGCAAACAACGCCTTCCAGGGACGATGCTGCCGAACTACGAAGGTAGTGGTTTTAGTGGCCATGGTTTAAGAGTTCAGGGCAACAGCGCTATGCTGTCGAGACCGGTCGTTTCGTCCAGCCCAAACATCAGATTCATATTCTGCACTGCTTGCCCCGCTGCGCCCTTGACCAGGTTATCAATCACCGACAATACCACCACCGTATCACCCCCCTGGGGGCGATGGACAGCCATTCGGCAAATGTTGGCACCCCGGGTGCTGCGCGTTTCCGGGTGCGCCCCTGCTGGCATCACGTCGACAAAGGGCTCCTCGGCAAAGCTCGCTTCGAACAACCGTTGCAGATCATCCGGTTCTTCTATCAGCCGTCCATACAGCGTGGCATGAATTCCGCGACTCATGGGTACGAGATGCGGCACGAACGTCAGCCCCACCTCACGACCCGTCATTCGCTCCAGACCCTGGCGTATCTCCGGCAGGTGCCGGTGTCCCGCTACCCCATAGGCCGAGAAGCTCTCCCCTGCCTCACTGAGCAGGGTGCTGACTTTGGCGGTACGCCCTGCCCCGCTGGTACCCGACTTGGCATCTGCGATCAAATGGTCCGTATCGATCAGGCCAGCCCTCACAAGCGGTAGAAATCCGAGCTGCACAGCCGTCGGATAGCATCCCGGATTGGCCACCAGGCGAGCATCGCGAATGATGTCCCTATTGATTTCGGGTAAGCCGTAGACCGCCTCGGCAAGGATATCCGGGCAGGCATGCTCCATGCCGTACCAGCGATGCCAGACAGCTGGATCGCTCAAGCGAAAATCGGCCGCCAGATCAATGACCTTTACCCCAGCATCTAACAAATCGGGTACCGATCTCATCGCTGTTCCATTCGGCGTTGCGAAAAAAACCACGTCGCAGCGACGCAACTCACCGACTTCAGGCTCAACAAAGACAAGGTCTACACGCCCACGCAGATTCGAGAACACATCAGAAACGGCGACACCGGCTTCCGAGCGCGAAGTGATCGACACCAGCTCCGCCTCCGGGTGGGTGGCCAACAGGCGCAGCAATTCGACACCGGTATACCCGGTGCCACCGACAATTCCAACTTTCATGGGTCGATTACCGATCGTGGTTCTGGAGATTGGCTAATGGTACGGAAACCAATCCGTCAGGCAAAGCGGAACTATGAGGTGACGTTCTACGTCACTTTCAGACACAGACAAGTGTGCGATTCTCAGCCTATCACCGTTAGAGCTGTTTCCACACCTGTCGTGAGATGCGCACACCCTACGATAGCAGAAGGCTTCTTTCGCCTAATATACAAAGAGTTACGCTACAGAATACAGTCTGTGCGGAAACCGTTGGCCCATTTGGCACGAATACTGCTCTCAATGAGTCCGAGGCTGCGGAGCGGTGTTGGGTCATACCTTCCCGCTCCAGCCACCCTCCCCGACGCATCAACGACAATCGGGGTGTGCCGCGGAGGGAGACGGAGTGGTACCCGGTGTTCGCACCGACCGCACCTACTTTCTTAAACCAGTCGTATTTCTCATCAAGGAGATGGAAATGAAGAAACAGCAGGGTTTTACGCTTATCGAACTTATGATCGTGGTTGCGATCATCGGCATCCTGGCCGCTATCGCGCTGCCTGCTTACCAGGACTACACGATTCGCGCACGTGTTACTGAGGCGCTCTCAGTGGCTTCCGCAGCCAAAACCACTGTTAGCGAAAACATCTCCAGCAATGGCGGTGTAATGCCTGCGGATGCGTGCCTTGGTGTTACTGCTATCGCCGCCGCAATAGGCAATGTTGCCACTATGGGTTGCACCGCGGCCACAGGCGTCATTACCGTCGCCACAACTGCCGCGGCCGGTTCTGTAACGCTAACCCTGACGCCGACAGCTCCTGGCGCAGCTGGTGCCGCGATCACATGGCTTTGTGCGAGAACAGTTGGTTCAAACAACCATGTTCCTGCGAATTGCCGCGCCTAACCTAGGATTAGCTCTGAGCTAAAAGGTTATTTGCAAAAAACTCATCAGTACCAAAAGGAGACCGCCTTCGGCGGTCTCCTAATTCGCGGGCAATACTCGCTACTTTCCGCACTGGTATATCCCGCAGGTCTGGTGCCGTATTCCCAAGCAGAATTGAACCCTTTATTTGGACAGCGCGATAGGTGCTTCCTCAGGTCAAGCCGCGAACATAGCAGCGAATTCGTAGTACACGCTGTATGAATAGCCCTTAGTTTCGTGGAGGCGGTTAGGTTTAAGTTCAGGACTCGAGCTTGTCCTTCTCGGCCAGCTGCCGCCAGTAGTTTGCCTCAGCTTCGGCCGGCGGAATATACTGAACGGGCTGCGGCAGTTGGTGATGATTGAACCAGCGCACCCATTGCAGCTTGGCCAGTTCTACAGGCCCCGCTGTTTTCCAAGGCGCTCTGCGGTGGATCAACTCCACCTTATTCCATCCCGTTGATCGTTTCGGCCAAAGCGTTATTGCAGCTGTCACTCCGAGCGCCCACCGAAGGTTCGATTCTGATCTCAGCCAGCCGCTCGGTGTAGCGAATGGACACGTGCTGCGATCCCTTGTTCGAGTAGTGTAGCAAGCCCTCTGAGCGCTCGGGCTGGCGGTCATAGAGGTCCTGCCCCAGCGCATGAATGGCTGACTCGCCAACCCAAAATGCGCCGGGCAAATATGTCGATCACAAACGCCGCATACAGCCAGCGCTGCTGAGTCGAGACGTAGGTGAAGTACGATACCCACAGCTGATGGGGACGATCCACCTTGAATTGCCGATTGATCCGACCCCGCAGGCACGGCACGGCGGGTTCGGGAACCATGGTGCGCACCACACTGCCGCGCCGGATTCCTTCCAGTCCCAAATACTTCATTAGCCGTTCGACCGTGCGGAGGTCAACCCGGAGGCATTCGAGGTTCAGCTGGCGCCACACCTTGTCGGCCCCGTAGACCTGATATTTGCATCCCAAGCCCGCTGTATCTCGGGCCTCGGCACCGCATCGCGTTGCGCACGCGCACGAGGCAGGCCGAGGGTGGCGCTGCCGGGCGGTATAGCGTCAATACCCGGAAGGGGCAATCTGCAAACCTTACCGATCGACTCCAACCCGTAGGTGTCGTGATGCCGGTCAAGGAAGGCATTCAGTACCTGGGTCGGCGGTCGGACCCCGCCTGGGTGAAAAGCGCACTCGACAGCTTCAGGATCTCGTTGGCCTTGCAGATCTCCTTGACTTCGCGCTCCAAGGCCTTGATGTGTTCGCGTTCGTCGCACGTCACACCAGCTCGCAGGTTGGTAACGCCCTCGTGCTTGCGCACCAACTCGTGCGAGATTTGCGGGACACAACAGATCTTCGGGACAATCGACTCTATAGGTCCCGCACAACGACGGATAGTTGCCACGGTGCCCCGGTACCGCGTGCACCGCGCTCGCGCGAACTTCGGGGGAATACTTAGGGGTGGTCTTCTCGCCCATCATGACTCCACCTCCTCAGAGTAGCGTACAGAACCTCCCCAAAACCCGGGATGAGGCAAATGAGCCATACCCACCTTATGTGTACCGCTCAATAGTTCGGAAATTCCATTCTCCAAGCATGCATCTTGATTTTTATCGTACAAAAACTTACTTTGCACCAAGTAGTTAATTGAACTCTTTAGATTTCGCTTTAAATACCGATAACCTCATGACGACCAGAGTTTCCGAGTCAAAAAGATACTTATGACGACCCAGTAGCACCCCAGAGTTATTCGAACAAGCAACTGGTTGGGATCCGTTAGCTGATCTGGAGAAAGCGGGACACGCGCAAGCAGCTGATCCAGCATGGTTCTCACCAACAGGGTAAGGCTCAGGATCTGTAGGATTTCATAGGGGTATACCGAAGGATTCAGCGGCTTGCGAACGATGGTGACGCGCATATAAACAGAGACGGTGATCTAGATCTGGGGTTTGGCCGCGTTCTCCGAGGTACCTAAGAAGGATTTGATGCGCAGATGCTGTTTGATTCACTTGAAGAACAGCTCGACCTGCCAGCGGCAGCGATAGAGATCGGCGATGATTCTCGTCGGGGGGTCGGTATTGTTCGTCAGGAACCCCAGCATCTTGCCTTCGGTATCCTGAATGTGGACCAGGCACAGGACTGTCGGGTACCCTTGCGACGGGTAGAAACCGGTCAATGTACCGATGTGATCGCACTTCACGCCGTTTACCCGGTCCAAGGGCCGCGAGCAGCGACGCTGAAAGTACATATTCGACTTGACGCGGATGACAACACAGCTGTGAGCCTAATGCAGGCGATGCAACTGGTCAAAGTCGATATAACCCCGATCCATGACGTAGAAGTCACCAGCGTCGGGGATCAGCAGGCCGAAGATGTGGACCTCGTGCCACTTGCCGTCGCCGACGTGGATGAAGCTTGGAATGTTACCGCGCTTGTCGAGCAGCGTGTGAAGCTTGACCACCGCCTTGTCGGAACGAAACGGCACCCCATGAAAGACCGACAGGCACGGGTCGATAATCGTAGCATCGGAGGCATAGACTGTGTTGTACAGATCAACGCCGAAGGGCTCGTTGACATAGAGTCTGCGAGCAATGCCGATCAGATGCTGGGCGAAATCAGCGTAGATGCGCCAGTCCCGCACCGCAATAGCGTTGGCCGGTGTGCTGCGGGCCACGGCACTGCGAAACCCCATGTTATAGGGCTTGACCGCCTGGCTTCTCAGGCAGGCTTCAATATCGCTCAGGCTTTCCCGATAGGTCAGTTAGGTGAAGGCCATGCACATGTGGTTGTCGAGGCAGGAGATCTTTTTGACCTTGTGCGCGCCCCGATAGTGGGTCACGCAGCGACAAAAGTTGGTCAGCGACAAATGCACCATACCCTGTGCGAAGACGTGTCTGCCCATGCTAATGAACGATGCCTGAAATCCGGTGGGGAAGACCGGAAATTTTTGGGGGCAGCATTCAAATCGAGACAGGTCTCAAACATGGAATATCCTCTTCTCATCGACCTGTTGGGAAACTACGACGTGAAAACGTTGGGACACGACTGATGGCGACCGTCAATCCAAGCGCTAATTTAGGCGGCCTGGCCAGGCGACTGGTGCAGGATAGCTCACTTTCAGAGCAAGACGCCCGCAAGGCTCATGAGCAAGCCCTGCGCCATAAAACTCATTTTGTCACCTATATTGTAGAGAACAAATTGGTGTCAGCATCAACTGTTGCTGCCACAGCCTCCCATGAATTTGGAGTGCCATTGTTTGATTTGGGCGCACTGGACATAAGCAGCGCACCGATCCAGTTGGTCAGTGAGAAATTGATCCGAAAACACCACTCCCTTCCACTATTCAAAAGAGGTAACCGTTTATTCATTGGCGTTTCGGATCCGACCAATTTGCGCGCTCTGGACGAAATCAAGTTTCATACGGCGCTGGTCGCAGAACCGATCCTCGTTGAGGAGGACAAACTCTCCAAAGCAATAGAGACGAGCCTTGACGCCCAAGACACCGGCATGTCGGATTTGCTGGACAGCGACCTCGACAATCTCGATATCTCGACAGGCGAAGGTGAACAGCATGACGCCAACGTCACTGAAGCGGATGTCGAGGATGCACCGGTCGTTCGCTTCGTCAACAAAGTCCTGCTGGATGCTATTAAGAAGGGCGCCTCCGACATCCATTTCGAACCCTACGAAAAGTACTACCGGGTACGCTTCAGGCAGGACGGTATTCTGTATGAAATTGCCTCGCCCCCTATCAACCTGGCAATGCGCTTGGCAGCGCGCATCAAGGTCATGTCGCGGCTTGACGTCTCAGAACGACGGGTCCCGCAAGATGGACGCATCAAGATGAAGCTATCCAAGAACCGTGCCATTGATTTTCGTGTTAGTACCTGCCCCACGCTTTGGGGTGAAAAGGTGGTGCTGCGTATTCTGGACCCAGCCAGCGCACAGATCGGTATCGATGCGCTGGGTTTTGAACCCGATCAACGCGAACTGTTTCTCAGCGCTATCCACAAGCCCTATGGCATGGTGTTGGTAACAGGGCCAACGGGTAGCGGTAAAACCGTGACTCTTTACACCGCCGTCAATATCCTCAACCAGTCAGACGTCAACATCTCGACTTGTGAGGACCCCGTGGAAATCAACCTCGCGGGTGTCAATCAGGTCAATGTCGATGAACGCACCGGCATGACCTTTACAAAAGCATTAAAGGCCTTCCTTAGACAGGACCCCGATATTATATTGGTGGGCGAAATACGGGATATCGAAACTGGCGAAATAGGTGTTAAAGCTGCTCAAACAGGCCACTTGGTGTTGTCAACTTTGCACACTAATGATGCACCCCAAACGCTAACGCGCCTCGTCAACATGGGAATTCCCCCATTCAATATCGCCTCATCGGTACATTTGATTGTCGCCCAACGCTTGGCGCGGCGCTTATGTAATACCTGCAAAGAAGCCGATGATATCCCGCGTGAAGCCCTTCTGGAGGAAGGTTTTACTGAAGATCAATTAAAAGGGCTGACCGTTTATAAACCGGTGGGATGTGACCAGTGTACTAATGGATATAAAGGCCGCGTGGGCATCTACCAAGTCATGCCAGTTTCAGAGGAAACCGGCCGATTAATTATGGAAGGCGGAAACTCGATGCAGATCGCAGATCAAGCACAGCGGGAAGGTTATCGGGACCTTCGGCAATCAGGTTTGCTAAAGGTTGTCCAGGGTGTCACCAGTCTTGCAGAAGTCAACCGTGTCACAAAGGAATAGGTTATGGCGGAATCGGCTATCAAATTGGATACATTTACCTGGGAGGGCACAGATCGCTCCGGCAAACGTATTAAAGGTGAAATGCCTGGTGCCAGCGATGCCCTAGTGAAGGCGACACTTCGCCGACAAGGTGTAAATCCCCTAAAAGTACGCAAAAAGCCCAAGCCCCTTCTTGGCAGAACCAAGAAGAAAATAACTACCAAGGACATCGCCATTTTTGCACGCCAACTCGCTACAATGATGACTGCAGGCGTACCGCTGGTTCAGGCTTTTGAGATAGTCGGAAAAGGACATGAGAATCCCTCTATGCAGGACCTCATTCTTTCGGTCAAAAGCGATGTAGAGGCTGGCAACGCTTTAGCTACCGCGCTTGGCAAACATCCGCTCTACTTTGATGATCTGTTCTGTAATTTGGTACATGCGGGCGAGCAAGCAGGTGTTTTAGAGACACTCCTTAATAAAATCGCTACCTATAAAGAAAAAACAGAGGCGCTCAAGGGAAAAATCAAGAAAGCTTTATTCTACCCAACAGCCGTAATTGTAGTCGCTTTTATTATCACTGCAATCTTGCTTATATTCGTTATTCCACAATTCCAATCGCTGTTTTCATCTTTCGGTGGCGACCTACCTGCATTCACATTGTTAGTAATTACGATTTCCGAAATATTCCAAGAATACTGGTGGGCGATTTTCGGAGGAATTGGAGCTGCAGGTTATCTATTTCTTTATTTTAAAAAGCGATCAAGCAACTTCAATCGAGCCCTAGACAGGATAGTCCTAAAGATTCCTGTAATCGGCGAAATTCTAAGAAAAGCTGCGATTGCCAGATATTGCAGAACGTTGGCCACCATGTTTGCGGCTGGCGTACCGCTAGTGGAAGCAATGGAATCGGTTGCAGGTGCCACCGGCAACTCGATTTATGGTGATGCTGTTATGGTAATGCGTGATGAAATTGCCACGGGGCAACAGTTGCAGGCATCCATGCGGCAAACCAACCTCTTTCCCAACATGGTAGTGCAGATGGTAGCCATAGGCGAAGAGTCGGGGTCACTTGACGAAATGCTGTCGAAAGTCGCCGACTTTTTCGAGGACGAGGTGGACAACGCTGTCGATGCTTTAAGCAGTCTTTTAGAACCGATGATCATGGCAGTATTAGGCGTCGTTATTGGCGGCTTAGTCGTAGCCATGTACCTACCAATATTTAAAATGGGCCAAGTTGTATAGGTCAAAACACTTCTGAGAGCCACTAAAAATCAACCAACCTATTTCATGGCGATACTTGAACTGCTTCAAACGAACCTAACTTTATTTACGGGAACAGGGGCGTTGATCGGCCTTATGGTTGGCAGCTTCCTGAACGTTGTCATTTACCGCCTCCCTATCATGATGGAGCAGAACTGGAAACGTCACTGCGTAGAAGCGAGTGGTGCATCTGTCAGCGATGTGGAAGTATTTAACCTCATTCAACCGCGCTCACGATGTCCACAATGTGGTCACCGGATCTCGGTAGCAGAGAACATCCCTGTCATCAGCTACCTTCTGCAACGCGGGTGTTGCTCCAACTGTAATGCCGGTATCCCCGTACGTTACCCGATCGTCGAGCTGCTCACTGCCGCCTCTTCTGCCTATGTCGCCTGGCACTTCGGTTTCGGTTGGGAATCCGTCTCGGCGCTAGTCATTACCTGGTCCCTGATCACACTCGCCTACATTGATCTCGACCATCAGTTGCTGCCCGATTCCATAACATTGCCCATGCTTTGGCTGGGCCTGCTCGCCAGCCTTCTTCCAGTCTTTGCGGATGCTCACTCAAGCATTGTCGGCGCTGCTGCCGGTTACCTCTCTCTCTGGTGTGTCTATCAGCTTTTCAGAATCGCTACTGGCAAAGAAGGGATGGGATTCGGCGATTTCAAACTCCTGGGTATGCTGGGTGCATGGATGGGGTGGCAGGCCCTGCCCGTGATTATTCTGATGTCCTCGCTCGTAGGCGCAGTGGTGGGCATCAGCATGATACTGATGAAGCGCCACGAACGCGCCAATCCCATTCCGTTTGGCCCCTATCTCGCGGCAGCCGGTTGGATCACTCTGTTATGGGGTGACGAAATCACCGGGTTTTATCTCCGTATCGCCGGGCTCTCCGGCTGAACGAGTCGCATTGTTTCGCCATGCTCAGAATCGGGCTGACCGGGGGCATAGCAAGTGGAAAATCAGCTGCCTCAGACTGCTTCTCTGTCCGCGGCATTCCCGTCATAGATGCCGATGTAGTTGCCCGCCAAGTGGTAAAAGCCGGAACGCCGGCGATCCAGGAAATTGAGGCGGCCTTCGGAAAAAGATTTATCCGTCCTGACGGGAGCCTGGACCGCCGGCTGGTGCGCTCTTTGATTTTCTCTGATCCTCAAAAACGAAATGAACTCGAGGCAATACTGCACCCGCGAATCAAGGAAGCGATGCTGTCTCGACTCGCTCGCATAAGCGCCCCTTATTGCATTCTCGCGATACCGCTCCTGATTGAAGCAGACCAGAGAGATCTTGTGGACCGCGTTCTTGTCATCGACGCGCCGCGTGCGATTCAGATCAAGCGGCTAATGCAACGCGATCAGATCTCACAGGACGAAGCGGAAGCCATTCTCAATACCCAACTGGATCGCGATACCCGCGTGAAATTCGCGGATGACCTGATTGTCAATGATGGCTCCCAAGCCGACTTAGAAGCGGCAATCGAGGGACTTCATCAGAAATATTTATCTCTGGCCACCGCCGATTGACCAGGTCAACCAAGTCCTATTTGCACCTACCCCCAACGGGTGAAACAATAGCGCCCACCAAAGGGATAGCGCACAAGGTCTTGGCTTTTGCAGAAGGTAATTTACGAACAACCGCTTAGCGAACGCATGCGTGCGTTTCTGCGGCTTGAGTTCCTCTTTCAGACCGGCGTTCATCACGCACGGGGCCGCTCTGTTTGGGACAGTCGAGCGGCAATGAGCTGCCTGCTCGATATTCTGTCAATATTTTCCCGCTCCGACCTCAAGAGCGAAGTGCTGAAAGAGCTGGAGCGTCACACCGCCAATCTCACAGCCATGCAGAGCAACCCACAGGTCGATCGTGACAAATTGGCGGGAATCATGCGTCAATTGGATACGTTGTCGGCGCGCCTCCACGCACACCGGGGGCAGATCGCACAGGCGCTGCGACAGAATGAGTTTCTGATGAGTATCCAGCAAAGAAGCAGCATCGCCGGGGGTAGCTGCGCATTCGATCTGCCTGCCTATTTCCATTGGCTGCAACGCCCGGCACCCGAAAGGGTTGAACAGCTGCTCGAATGGTTTTCGGTATTTGATCTCATTCGAACCGGCGTCGAGCTGATTCTCGAACTCACCCGCCAAAGCTCAACACCGGTGCGTGAAATAGCCAAGGGAGGGTTCTTTCAGCAAAACCTACCCACCAACCTCCCCTGTCAAATGATGCGGGTGGCCGTACCGCGCTGTTCCCCCTATTTTGCCGAGATCAGCGGTAGCAAGCACCGATTCACAGTACGATTTCTTGAGGCCTCTGTTAACGGAAGAGCGAGTCAGACTTCGGAAGACGTCGAGTTCGAGTTGACCCGCTGCGTCCTGTAACAATGAACGAGCCAATAACAACCGTGCCGTGCCCTTCGTGTGGAAAACCTTCTTATTGGCGTCCAGAGAATCGGTGGCGGCCCTTCTGCAGCGAGCGCTGCAAGTTACTCGATCTCTCGGAATGGATGGATGGATCGCGGCGAATCCCCGGGGCATCCGATGTACTACTGCCCCCAGATGTGGAGCGGGACGAAAGCGCCGACGATTAGCGGTACTCTAAACCCACAGTGACCTGATGGCCGCGATGCCCCGCCCACCCAATCGCCGGCTCGTTTCCAAATCCAGCTCCGACATACCACCCAGCGCATAAACGGGTAGCGATATACGCTCCACCCATTCCTCAAATTTTCGCCAGCCCAAAGGAATTGTAGCGGGGTGCGTCAAGGTGGTTTTAACGGGACCAAGAACAGCAAAATCCAAGCCCAACGCTTGTGCTTTGAGCAGTTCATCGCGATGGTGGCACGAGGCGGCTACCAAGTACTGCGCACCCAACGGTCTCTCCCGAAGGTCTTCGAGTCGCAGGGCTGTCAAATGCACACCGTGTGCACCGATGCGTATAACCATTTCGGGATCGTGATTAAGCAGAAGGTTCGACTCGTGCTCCTCGCAAATTCCGAGCACACGCTTGGCAAGCATCTCATAGCGCCGATCATCCAATTCCTTGGCGCGAAATTGTACCAAACGTATCCCCGTCGACAGCGCCCGACACAACCCATCCAGAAACGCGGCATGATCCGCTCCTGGCTCGGGGGTTATTAAATAACGATCCGGAAGAGCAATTGCTGTTACGACCGGTCGATCAGCAGCAGGCATCGGCCAAGCATGCAGTAACCTTGGCGCCACCCAGGTTAACGCCTGGCCTTCCAGGCCTTTGACTTCCCCAGTGAATTGCAACACCTCCCAAACATCAAGAAGTATACTTTTCCCGGGGTAGTCGTACGGGACTCGGATGAGCGGGCGGGCATCCAATACGTCGATACCCAGTTCTTCGTGCAGCTCACGTTTCAGGCCTTCAAGGCGCTCTTCATTCCTCTCAAGTTTTCCACCCGGAAACTCCCACAAACCACCCAGATGAGCGTGTGCAGGGCGTTGCGCTAACAACACTTCGCCATCTGAATTGCGTATGACACCGGCGATCACATGAACCGGACTTTTATGAGGGCGCATGTCAGTCAGGAGAACGTGCGTCTACGGTATTAGCACGCGGCACCAAGAAACTCAGGTGCGGTACTCCGCATTGATACGGACGTAGTCGAAGGAAAAATCGCAAGTCCAGATCCGCTCACGTGCGGAGCCACGGCCAAGCTTAACGCAGATGGTGATCTCTGCCTGCGCCATAACGTGTGCGCCGGCCTCCTCCGAGTAATCCGGTGCACGCCCACCGCCACGAACAATACAGACGTCATCGAGGTAGATCTGTACAGCATCCAGGTTGAGTTCGGCCAAACCGGCCCGCCCCACCGCTGCCAAGATTCTCCCCCAATTTGCATCGGAAGCAAAAAAAGCGGTTTTCACCAAGGGTGAATGCGCAATGGCATACGCGACGCTCAAACACTCCTCAGTGTTCTTGCCGCCTTCTACCTCTATGGTGATCAGTTTGGTTGCACCCTCACCATCACGAACTATTGCGCGCGCCAGATCCTCACATACCTCGATCAATACTTCTTGAAATCTTTGATGGTCTGCGCTTCCTGTTTCGATTGTTGCGGAGGCCGCCTGTCCTGTCGCAATCAGCGCGCACGCATCATTGGTTGAGGTATCCCCATCAACAGTAATGCGATTAAACGAACGCGCGACCGCCACATTCAGGCACTGCTGCAACAGCTCTCCCGAGATCTTTGCATCGGTTCCGATGAACGACAGCATCGTTGCCATATCGGGGCGAATCATTCCGGAGCCCTTGGCAATCCCCGTGATCGTGATTTCTCCCTGATCAAGCGCCACGCGGCGCGAGACCCCCTTGGGAACGGTATCCGTCGTCATTATTGCCCGTGCAGCATCGTGCCAACCCGTCTCACTAAGGGCGGAAACCGCATCGGGCAGTACGCGTTCTATTTTGTCCACACGCAGTGGTTCGCCAATCACTCCTGTGGAAAAAGGCAGTACCGAACCAGTACCGTCTTGCGCGGCAACACGCGCTACTGTGGCGCACACTGCTTCCGCGTCTGCGATCCCCTGCAAACCTGTACCAGCGTTGGCATTGCCCGAATTGATAATCCAGAAGCGCGTCAGCCCCTTCTTCAAGTTCTTTTTCGCCACCACCACCGGAGCTGCGCAGAAAGCATTTTTTGTGAAAACCGCAGCGCATTCGCTATCGGGTGAAAATTCGAACAATGCGATATCGGGACGCACAGATTGTCTAATGCCGGCACTTGCTACGCCCACTCTTACACCGCGCACCGGAAGTACATTCAACTCTGTCGAACGCATCGATCAATCGCAACCGATGTTACTGCAGCGCGCCGTGGCATTGCTTATACTTCTTCCCTGAGCCACAGGGACACGGCTCATTGCGTCCAACTTTTCTACCCTGGCGAACGAAGGGCTGATGAGTTTCGTCTGTGGTCGAAGCGGCAGGCTCACTGGACATGGCCGCTACCTCTGCGTGTTGGTATTCCATCGGTGCTGTTCTGCGCCTTTGCTGTTCGATGGCTTCCACGTCTTCTTCGGCGCGCACCTGAACCCGCGAAACGACGCTCACCACTTCGGACTTTATTCGACCAAGAAGTTGTTCAAACATCTCGAACGACTCGCGTTTGTACTCCTGTTTGGGATTCTTTTGCGCGTAGCCGCGCAAGTGGATTCCCTGACGCAGGTAATCCATGGCCGCAAGGTGTTCCTTCCAAAGAGAATCAAGCACCTGTAGCATGATCGCCTTTTCGAAATGCCGCATGGTTTCCGCACCCACCTGTGCCTCTTTTCGCGCGTACTCTTGCTCCAGCTCCACAACGATACGCTCGCGCAGTGATTCCTCATGCAAGGTGTCATCTGAATCCAGCCATTGGCGAAGCGGAAACGTCACACCGTATTCTCGCTGAAGCGCCTCTTCCAACCCTCCCACATCCCATTGTTCATCGAGGCTCTGCGGCGCTATGTACTGATCGATCAGCAAATTGGCGACATCCCAACGTACGTTCTTGATCGTTTCCGAAATGTCATCGCTGGACATCAATTCGTTGCGCTGCTCGTAGATGACGCGGCGTTGATCATTGGCCACATCATCGTACTCCAACAGCTGCTTGCGAATGTCGAAATTTCGACCCTCAACTTTTCTTTGAGCATTTTCAATCGCTTTGTTCACCCATGGGTGCTCGATTGCTTCACCTTCCTCCATGCCCAGTTTCTGCATCAGAGCAGAGACACGCTCTGAGGCGAAAATGCGCATAAGACTGTCCTCCAGCGACAGGTAGAAGCGACTCGATCCTGGGTCGCCCTGGCGCCCGGACCGCCCTCGCAGCTGGTTGTCCACGCGTCGTGATTCGTGACGCTCGGTGCCGATAATATGAAGTCCACCCGCATCCAACACCGCCTGATGCCGCAACTTCCAATCCTCACGTATCTTCTGTACCTGTGCTTCCGATGGGTTTTCAAGCGCTCCGATTTCCGCCTCGGGATTTCCGCCCAATACTATGTCGGTACCACGGCCAGCCATGTTGGTTGCTATGGTCACGGATCCCGCTTTACCGGCTTGCGCAACGATATGCGCCTCGCGTTCATGCTGCTTGGCGTTCAGAACCTCGTGCGGAATCTTGTTCTTTTCCAACAACTGAGACAAATACTCCGAGGTTTCTATAGAGGTGGTTCCCACCAACGTTGGTTGTCCCCGCTTACGGCACTCCTCGATGTCCGCGACTATCGCATCAAACTTTTCACGCTGTGTCAGGTAGACCAGATCGGTACGATCTTCACGTATCATCTGCTTGTTCGTGGGGATAACGACAACCTCCAAGCCATAAATTTGCTGAAACTCGTAGGCCTCCGTATCTGCTGTTCCTGTCATTCCCGACAACTTGTCATACAAGCGAAAATAATTCTGAAAAGTTATTGAAGCGAGTGTCTGATTCTCATTTTGAATCTTGGCTTTCTCTTTCGCCTCAATAGCCTGGTGCAATCCTTCGGACCAACGCCGGCCGGGCATGGTACGACCGGTAAACTCATCGACGATGACGACCTCTCCATCGCGCACGATATAATCCACATCACGTTGGAATAACGCATGCGCACGTAATGCGGCGTTTAGATGGTGTACCAGACCGATATTTGCCGAATCGTAGAGACTATCTCCTTCCTTGAGCAATCCGGCTTCCACCAGAAGATCTTCCACCCTCTGATGACCCTCTTCGGTGAGATAAACCTGCTTGGATTTCTCGTCTACCGTGTAGTCGCCCGCCCCCTCCTCACCAATTTGACGAACAAGTCGCGGAATAAGCTTATCGATCTGCCTGTAGAGTTCTGAGCTATCTTCGGCCGGTCCAGAAATAATAAGTGGGGTGCGCGCCTCATCGATCAGAATAGAATCGACTTCATCGACGATTGCGTAATGCAGGTCGCCCTGCATCTTCTCGGCAAGACTGAAGGCCATGTTGTCGCGCAGGTAATCGAATCCAAACTCATTGTTCGTACCGTAGGTGATATCGGCAGAATAAGCCTCTTGCCGCGAAACGGAAGATAGAAAACGAAAACTCTCATCACCGGCACGATGATCCGGATCGTAGCGATACGAGGAACTATCAGGGCCTTTGCCACCGGATGAGTTGATGACTCCAACGCTGAGCCCGAGAGCATGGTAGATCTTTCCCATCCAACCGGCATCGCGCCGCGCCAGGTAATCGTTGACGGTAACCACATGGACACCACGACCCGGGATGGTATTGAGGTAGGCGGCCAGCGTCGCCACCAGCGTTTTACCCTCACCGGTGCGCATCTCGGCAATACGCCCCTGGTGCAGCACCATCCCGCCTATGAGTTGCACGTCGAAATGGCGCATTCCCAAAGCACGCTTACCCGCCTCACGCGCCACCCCAAAGGCTTCCGGCAGCAATGCATCGAGCGTCTCCCCGGCTTGAAACCGATCGCGGAACTCTTGGGTCTTGGCTTTGAGCGCCTCATCGGACAAGGATTCAAACTCGGTCTCCAACGAATTGATCACCTGAACCGTTTTGAACATTCGCTTGATCAACCGCTCATTGCGGCTGCCGAAGATCTTGCTGAGGAGCTTACTGACCATGAATTCGTCGCTTTACGTGTGGCAGATTAAAGTAGCGAATGATAGCGCAACTCGGCTATCAGGTCAGTTGCGGCGGGGCTTTTCCAGGGCGCGTTCGGCCAATAGGGTGTGACTCGAACGAGTCTGGCAGGAGGCGTGAGTCAGCGCTGGGCGCTGCGAACAAACTTAACAGGATCTACCTGGCGGCCGTTGATCAATACCTCGAAGTGGACGTGGGGGCCAGTGGAACGACCGCTGGTACCCATTTTTGCAATAACATCCCCCTTCTTGACGGTCTGACCGACCTCGACCACCAAATCCTTGTTGTGCGCATAGCGTGTCACGTAGCCGTTACCGTGATTGATCTCGACCAGATTGCCGTAGCCGTAGCGTGGCCCCGCCCAGGTAACAACACCCGAGGCGACTGCAATCACTTCGCTACCAATGCGTCCTGCGACATCGATACCATCATGATGCGCAGGGCGGCCGCTGAAGGGGTCGGTACGCATGCCAAAAAAGGACGAGATCCACCCACCCGTGGTCGGGCGTCCCGCCGGCAATACTTCTGCCTGCAAGCGGCGATTCATCAATGTTGACTCAAGCATGGACAGCTTCTGCGCGCGGTCTGTCAATCGCTGCTCAAGCATCTCCAGTGATTGCAGGAAATCGGGGATCTGGATCGATTCGCCGCTCGCCGACTCGGGGCCACCCTGTGCGGGAGTCTGTTCGAAGCTGAACTCGTTTTTGTCTAAATGGGCCATCTCGGCCAGGCGCTCACCAAGAGCATCCAAGCGGATCACGTGAGCCTGCATTTCACCGAGACGTAACGCCAAGGCATCCACATGTTCCCTGGCTTGTTGCCTGAATTCTGCCAACTCCTGGCGTTGCACCTGCAACTCGGTTTGAACCGTATCACGTATCGCAAAAGCGTCAGGAGAAGCAGAATATACACCGAGCTGATATCCCCCGACCGCCAAGCCCCCTGCAACAGACAGCACCGCCACAACTCCGGCGATAATGGCAAGCGGGGAGAACAGGTTCACGGTGCGTGAACGTCCTCCGCGGCGGGTGAACAAAACTATATGCATGGCGATCTGTGTTATCCTGCTTTTAGCCTAAACCTACCAAGGTTCCTGCCGGAAAAAAGCGAATCCGATTCCACTTTACTGCGCTATGACCCGCGAACCCTACCCGCTGCAGTTTCACCTCCGAAAGAGCACAGGTCCGCTCACTGAGCTTATGCACCGCATAAGCGAACATCAGACCTCATTGAATCTTGTTCGCTCGCTGCTACCGGCGGAGTATCGCGCTCACTGCCTGCACGTGAATCTGCGGCAAAATGAGGTTTTGCTACTGATGGACTCCCCCGTATGGGCCAACCGCACCCGCTATGTCTCACCAGCTATTCTTGAGAAACTCAACGGCCTGCATGCGAGCACCCTGAAGCGTGTGCGTATTCAGATCGCACCTCAGCAGAATCCAGAAACCAATCTCCCTAAAAGTCGCAGGGCCGCTTTGTCTCCGAGTGGCGCCGAAACCCTTCTTGGGGCTGCAGACTCAGTCTCCGATCCTGCTCTCGCAACCGCCCTGCGGCGACTTGCGCAACGCAGCACCGACTCATAGATCGCCCGAAACTCCAATCAGGTCAGCGCCTGAATCGGCCTGACATAAGATATCGGCAGCTTCTCCGAATCCTCAAATGTCACAAGTTCCCACGCGGACTCTTCCGCCATCAAGGCCCGCAACAACTGGTTATTGAGTCCATGACCGGACTTGTAGCCGTGAAATGCGCCTATCAGGCTGCGTCCGAGCAGATAGAGGTCCCCAATCGCATCCAATACTTTATGCTTTACAAACTCGTCCTCGTAACGCAGTCCATCCTCGTTCACTACGCGAAACTCATCAACAACGATCGCGTTGTCAAGACTCCCGCCCAGCGCCAACTTGCGCTCCCGCAGGCGCTCGATATCGCTTAGGAATCCAAAGGTGCGCGCACGACTGACCTCTTTAATGAACGAGGTGGTGGAGAAATCGATACAGGCTGTTTGACGGCGACCATCGAATACCGGGTGGTTGAAGTCGATTTCAAAGGAAACTTTGAATCCATCATAGGGCTCAAAACGCGCCCATTTATCCCCATCCCGCACTTCTACCGTACGACTGATGCGAATAAAACGTTTCGGTGCGTTCTGTTCTTCTATTCCCGCCGACTGCAGCAGAAAAACAAACGGTCCTGCGCTGCCGTCCATGATGGGAACTTCCGGCGCGCTGACATCGACGTAAGCATTATCGATTCCAAGACCGGCGAATGCGGACAGCAGGTGCTCGACAGTGGAAATACGCACATCGCCCTTAACGAGCGTTGTCGAAAGGCACGTGTCACCCACGTTTTCCGGGCTGGCCTTGATATCCATCGGCTGTTCCAGATCGACACGGCGAAAGATGATGCCGGTGTCAGGCGCAGCCGGACGAAGGGTCAGATAGACCTTTTCCCCGGTATGCAGACCCACCCCAGTCGCACGAATAACGTTCTTTAAAGTCCGTTGCCGGATCACGAAGTGACTTCCCCCCTTTTTTATCATGGGCATAAATCCGCGTGGATGGTAGCACACGACTTTATGCAAGCAAAGTGAAACAAATCACAAAACAAATCAGCTGTAACCCTCTGATTAAACAGGGATGCTGATATGTGCAAAAGTCGGTTGGTTCGACCAAAAACTAGAACCTATCTCAAAATCCCCCGCGTGCTGTGTTGAGCCCCAGAGGTGCGCTGGGTAGGCCCGAAGGCGCAGCCAATAGCAACGCTATTGGCAAGTCGAGAACACCGCCAGCGCACCTCTGGGGCCAACCCGAAGGGCCGGGCGCTCGTGGCTCCAGCGCGGTGTTGCGGCTCGCTCATTGGGAATGACCCAACCACGCTCGCCGCGCCTGGCGCTGAAACCGCGAGCGACCGGCACAACTCGCGGGGGATTCTGAGATAGGTTCTAGAGAAGGCCGAGCATGGCAGTGGAGGATACCGCCACACTCGGACCATCATTCCTCCCGGGCCTAGTTACACGCCCATTGAGAGGCCGGAAAGCGAAGCCAGCAAACCATCTAATCAGCCTGCCGCCGCAAAAAGGCGGGTATATCCAAATACTCGAGGTCCTCGGGCAATGAAGCGCGTCCGGAGTCGGCGGCCGCTTGATTGCGAATCACTGTCGGGCGTTCGAGCTCACGAAAATCCACCTCTGCCCCGGCCGCCTGCTGCACCAGTTTCACCGGAGGTTCTTTTGCTGTGGTCTTGCGCGCCCCGAGTCCGGTTGCCACCACGGTTACCCGCAGCTCATCGCTCATGTTCTCATCGATAACGGTACCTACAACCACGGTGGCATCGTCCGACGCGAACTCCTTGACGGTGTTACCGACCGCATCGAATTCACCTATTGAAAGATTCATTCCGGCAGTGATGTTGACGAGAATGCCACGCGCTCCCGCCAAATTGACATCCTCGAGCAGTGGACTCGCGATCGCCGACTCCGCCGCGATACGGGCACGATCCTCACCACTGGCCGACCCCGACCCCATCATCGCCATGCCCATCTCCGACATCACGGTGCGAACGTCGGCGAAATCCACGTTGATCAATCCAGGCCGTGTAATGAGTTCTGCAATACCCTGCACCGCGCCGAGCAATACATCATTGGCAGTCCGAAAGGCCTCCAGCAGACTGAGATCCTTCCCCAGCACGGTCAGCAACTTCTCGTTGGGAATAGTGATCAGGGAATCGACGTGCTGCGTCAGCTCTGCAATACCATGCTCGGCCACCGTCATACGCTTACGCCCCTCGAATGGAAACGGTTTCGTTACCACCGCAACGGTAAGAATCCCCAACTCCTTGGCGACTTGCGCAATAACGGGTGCAGCGCCGGTCCCAGTACCGCCACCCATACCGGCGGTGATGAAGACCATATCGGTCCCTTCAATGAGATCCTGGATCCTATCCCGATCCTCCAGTGCAGCCTGGCGCCCGACTTCCGGATCGGCACCAGCGCCCAGCCCTTTGGTAATCCCCCCCCCGAGCTGCATCATCGTAGCTGTTTCGAAGTTCTTCAGGGCCTGCGCATCGGTATTGGCACAGATGTACTCAACACCTTCTATATTGGCGCCCAGCATGTGGCGCACTGCATTTCCCCCGCCACCACCGACACCTAACACCTTGATCACCGCGTTCTGCGGATAGGCATCCATCAACTCAAACATGACATTTCCTCCTCGGTATGTTGTGACTGACCGGCCGGTACCGTGCACAACGACGCTTCGCTTCGCTTCCGCTCCACTTCACACTGGGGGGAACGGCTTCCCAGAAACACTCAAAAATTCCCCTGAAACCAACTCTTCATCCGTGTCCAGACACCCTTTACTCCCGTACCGATAGGTGCGCGCAGGGCATCGCCAGCACGGTTGTGTTGACCGAACAGCAACAGGCCTACGCCTGTGGAATAGATCGGGTTGTGCACCACCTCGGACAGCCCGGCGACGTATTGTGGATTTCCGAGTCGTACCGGCATGTGGAAAATCTCCTCGGCGAGATCGACAACGCCCTCCATCTTGGCGCAGCCACCGGTCAAAACGACTCCGGCGGCGATCAGATCCTCAAAACCACTGCGCCGTAACTCCGATTGAATGAGCGAAAAGAGCTCCTCATAACGCGGACCCACAACCTCTGCCAGTGTCTGCCGCGCCAGACGCCGGGGGGGGCGCTCGCCGACGCTTGGCACTTCGATGGTTTCATCGGGCGAGGCCAGTTCCGCCAGCGCGCAGGCGTATTTGATCTTGATCTCTTCGGCGTGCTGGGTCGGCGTACGCAGGGCGACGGCGATATCGTTGGTCACCTGGTCGCCGGCGATGGGAATCACCGAGGTGTGGCGAATGGCGCCCTCGGTGAACACTGCGATATCGGTGGTGCCGCCCCCCATGTCCACCAGGCAGACGCCCAGCTCTTTTTCATCGTCGGTGAGAACCGCATAGCTCGAGGCGAGTTGTTCGAGAATGATGTCATCGACCTCCAGTCCGCAGCGGCGCACGCACTTGATGATGTTCTGTGCCGCACTCACCGCGCCGGTGACCATGTGGACCTTGGCCTCCAGGCGCACCCCGGCCATCCCGACGGGCTCTCGAATCCCCTCCTGATGATCGATGATGAATTCCTGGGGCAGGATATGGAGGATCTTCTGGTCGGCGGGAATGGCCACCGCACGGGCTGCATCGATCACCCGCTCGACGTCGCTCGGCGCCACCTCCTTATCACGGATCGCAACGATGCCGTGCGAGTTGAGACTGCGGATGTGGCTACCGGCAATACCCGCGAAAACCGAATTGATCTGGCAACCCGCCATCAATTCCGCCTCTTCCACCGCACGCTGGATCGACTGCACGGTGGAATCGATATTGACGACCACACCCTTCTTCAATCCGCGTGAAGGATGAGAGCCGATACCGATGATCTCCACCCCCTCCTCCGCGTTCACCTCACCAACAATGGCCACCACCTTGGCGGTCCCGATATCGAGACCGACGATGAGGTTCTTTTCAGACTTTTTTGGCATTCGCCAAATCTCCCTTTAACAATCCACTTTGCCGATTTGCAGGCTGCTCCACCGAACTCAGCGGTGGCGCAGAAAACTCGACGGCAAACCCATTCGCGTAGCGCAGATCAACGCGTGTCACCGCGCGTTGCTCTTTGCTCAGAACGGAGGTGTAGTAACGCGCAAATCGGGCCAGCCGTCGCGAAACATCTTCGCGTCCCAGATCCAGCGTCACACCACTGGACAGCTGGACGCGCCAGGCATTGCGTTCGTCAAGCTCAATGCTCTGAACACTTGAGCCACTCTCCGCCACCAGGGACGCGAACTCCCGATAACGTTGAGTGACAACCGCAGACAATCCCGGCGGACCGTTGAATTCCGGTAACCCCACCGGTCCTGTGCCCGTGGCCGCGGCAAACACGGTTCCCTCACTGTTCACCAACCCGCCTGGCACCCACTTCGCGTAGGGCCGCTGCTCCGTGACATGGACGACCAATCCCTCGGACCAAATCCGTCGCACGCTGGCACGCTGCACCCAGGCCAGGCTTTCCACACCGCGGCGCACCGCCTCGACATCGACCCACAGCAACCCACTTCCCACGTGTTCATTCACCGCCTGTTGCAGCTCAGTGCGCACCAGATACTGAAAGTCACCCTCCACCCTTACGCTGTGCACCGGAAAAGTGGCCGGATCAACCACCCAACGCGTGCTCTGAATGAGTGCCATAGCCGTGGGAGCCACCACCAGCAGCAACACCGCCGCCCACTTGAAATACGGTCGCCAGCGCGACGGTGCACGCTCGTCGTGCCGTCTGGCCTGAGTGCGGCGCTGCCCCATCACCTCTGCCCTTCTCGGCCAGGAACCCAACTGCGCCGCGGTTCGAGACTGGTCTCGAGAATCCTCCACACCAGTTCATCGAACTCGATCCCCGCCGCACGGGCAGCCATCGGCACCAAACTGTGATCGGTCATGCCGGGCACGGTGTTGACTTCAAGGAGATAGGGATGGCCGTGGCTGTCGAGGAGAAAATCAACACGACCCCACCCCGCGCCACCCAGGGCCGCGAAGCCCTCCAACGCCAGTTCATGGAGGCGCTGCTCGGCTTTATCCGGCAGGCCGCACGGACAGTAATAGCGGGTGTCATCACGCAGATATTTGGCATCGTAGTCGTAGAACTCCACCGCGGCTTCGATGCGAATCACCGGCAGCGCCTCACCGTCGAGGATCGCAACCGTGTACTCACCACCCGAGACAAACCGCTCCGCCAACACCGTTGTGTCGTACTGCGCCGCCAGTTCGTATGCACGCTGGAGTTCGCCGGTGTGTTTGACTTTGGATATACCCACACTCGACCCCTCGTTGGACGGCTTGACGAACAGTGGCAATCCCAGCACGCGCTCCACGGCATCGAAATCGCTGCGCTCATCCAACACCTCGTAGACGGGCACCGGCAGCCCCAACGCCTGCCACAGGAGCTTGGTGCGCCACTTGTCCATGCCCAGGCTCGACGCCAGGACACCACTCCCTGTATAGGGCAACCCGATGGTCTCCAATGCGCCCTGGAGCACGCCGTCTTCCCCGCCGCGACCGTGCAGCACGATAAAGACCCGATCGAATTTTCCTGCCGCGAGCTGATCCAACACACTGCTTTGCGCATCGACGCCATGCGCATCGATGCCACGGTTCAGCAGCCCGCGCAGCACCTGCGCACCGCTCTTCAACGACACTTCGCGCTCGGCCGAGCGCCCGCCCATCAGAACGGCGACTTTGCCAAAATCGCTGGCGCTCTGTGCCTTCAAAGCCCGCACCCCCTCACGCCGCCCTGCCCACGATGCGCACCTCCGGCGCCAAGGTGACACCGTGATGCTCCTGTACCCGCACGATCACGGTTTCGATAAGCCGCTCGACATCCGCAGCGCATGCCTTACCCAGATTGACGATGAAGTTGGCGTGTTTTTCTGAAACACAGGCATCGCCGATCCGCAGCCCCTTCAGCCCCGCGGTCTCTATCAGGCGCGCCGCGTGGTCGCCGGGCGGATTGCGAAACACCGAGCCACAACTGGGTAGGTTGAGCGGTTGTGTCGCCTTGCGTTTCTCCAACAGGGTCCGTATGCGATCCGCAACCTGTGCGCTGTCTCCGCGCTCAAGCCTCAGCACCGCGGCCACAAACCACTCGCCGGCGGGGACATCAACACTGCGATAACCAATGCGATAGTCGGCGGGATGACGTGTTCGACGATTACCTTGGCGATCGACAACCTCCACCGATTCGACGTGTGTCCAGGTCTCTCCGCCAAAAGCCCCGGCATTCATGGCCAGCGCGCCGCCCATGGTTCCCGGTATGCCGGCGAGGAACTCAACACCGCACAATTCCTGTTGACTGCAGAAACGGGCCACTTGGGGGCACGCCACACCTGCCTCCACCCGCACCCGCTGCGCATCGATTCGTACCATTCCTCCCAGCGCTCGGAATGCGGCGATCACGGTGCCTGCGACCCCGCCATCACGAACCAGCAGGTTGCTGCCCAGCCCCAACCAGAAAACCGGTTCCTCGTCGGTGAGTTGCTGCAGGAACTCCGCGAGATCGGCAATATCCTTGGGTTCGTAATAGCGTTCGGCCGGCCCGCCAATCCGCCAACTGGTATGCCGCGCCAAAGGCTCGTTATGGAGCAGATTGCCGCGCATCGCATTCACGACCTGGCCCCCTGGGTGAGAGCAGCGGCGAGACCAGCTGCGACGGCACCGATGTCCCCGGCGCCCAGGGTCAACAGGATGTCGCCATCCTCCAGCACACCGGGCAGCACCTCGGGTAACTGGCGCACCTCCTCGACGAAGATGGGATCGACCTGACCGCGGGCGCGGATGGCGCGCGACAAGGTACGGCCGTCGGCACCCGCCAGCGGTGCCTCGCCCGCGGCGTAGACCTCGGTCAGCAGCAGTACATCGACACTGGAGAGCACCTGCGCAAAATCCTCAAAGAGCGCACGTGTCCGGGTGTAGCGGTGGGGCTGAAAGGCAACCACCACGCGCCGCTCCGGCCACCCGCTGCGCAGGGCCTCCAGTGTGGCCGCAATCTCGCGCGGATGATGACCGTAGTCATCGACCAGCATCACCCGGCCGGAGGGCAGATCGATCTCACCGTTGAGCTGGAACCGTCGGCCAATACCCTGGAAGGCATCGAGCGCGCGCAGGATCGCCGCGTCGCTGACACCCACCTCCTGTGCGACGGCGATGGCCGCTGTGGCATTGAGCACATTGTGGCGCCCGGGCAAATTGAGCGTCACCGCCAGGGGCTCCGCGCGCCCCGCGCGGTGAATCGTGAAGCGTGTGCGCAGCCCATCCTGGCGAATGTCGATGGCGCGAACGTCGGCACGTGCGTCGGTACCGTAGGTGAGCAGCGGCTTGGATATCTCCGGCAAAATGCCGTTCACTTCGGGATCATCGATGCACATCACCGCCAGACCATAAAAAGGCAGGTGGTGAAGAAACTCCAGGAAGGTCTCGCGCAGCTGATCGAAGTCCCCCTGATAGGTCTCCATGTGATCGGCGTCGATGTTGGTCACCACCGCCAGCATCGGCTGCAGATAGAGAAAGGAGGCATCGCTCTCGTCAGCCTCGGCCACCAGGTAGCGACCGGCACCGAGCCGGGCGCTGCTGCCGGCACTGTTCAGCCGGCCACCGATCACGAAGGTGGGATCGAGCCCCCCTTCACCCAAAAGGCTCGCGATCAAACTGGTGGTCGTGGTTTTGCCATGCGTTCCGGCCACAGCAATGCCATAGCGAAAGCGCATCAGTTCAGCCAGCATCTCGGCACGGGGTATTACCGGGATCCGCGCGGCCCGCGCCGCCTGCACCTCGGGATTGTCCTGTTTGATGGCGCTGGAAATCACCACCACGTCACTATCGCTCACGTTGCGCGCCTCATGCCCCTGGAAGATGCGCGCGCCTTGCGCGGCGAGGTGGCGAGTCACCGCGTTTTCGGCGAGATCCGAGCCGCTAACCGTGTAGCCAAGATTGAGAAGCACCTCGGCGATCCCACCCATGCCCGAGCCGCCGATGCCGACCATATGAATGTTGCTGATCCGGCGAATCCAATCGACACCCACCGATACCCGGGTCGTATTCTCAGGCGCCATGATGCACCCCCTGATCCGACGCAGTGCTCGCCAGGCGCGCCTCCAACCCGGCGAGACTCAGACACTGCGTTCCGACCCGATCGGTCGCCTCGGGCTGGGCGACGCGGCGCGACGCCTCCGCCATTGCCAGCAGCCGCTCCCGATCCTGATCGAGCTGTTGCAGATGTTCGGCCAGGAGTCCCGCAGAGAGCAGTGGCTGGGGAATCAGTTCCGCCCCGCCCTGCGCTACCAGCCAGCGGGCATTGGCGCTCTGATGGTCGTCCACCGCGTGCGGGTAGGGCACCAGCAATGCGGCCACACCGGCGGCGGTGAGTTCCGCAATTGTCAGGGCGCCCGCCCGGCACAACACCAGATCTGCCCAACCGTAGGCCTGCGCCATATCCCCGATGAACGACTCCACCCGGGCCTCGACCTCGGCGTCGCGATACGCGGCACGCCCCTGCTCGAGTTGGCGCTCTCCCACCTGGTGCCAGATTTCGGGTCTGCACTGCGGCGCCAAGGCGGCCACAGCCTCGGGCACGACGCGATTGAGAGCTACGGCCCCACGGCTGCCACCCAGCACCAGCAGGCGCAGCGGCTTGCCGGTCGCTGCGCCGCGTAACGCCGGTTCCGGCAGGGCCGCAATCTCAGGACGAACGGGGTTGCCGGTGCTCACCACCTTGGGACTGGGTACAAAAGTTCCGGGGAACGCCTCCATCACCCGCTTGGCCATGCGGGCCAGCAGCCGATTGGTCAGTCCGGGAATCGCGTTTTGCTCGTGAATCAATAGCGGTGTACGCAGCAACCAGCTTGCCAATCCCCCTGGCCCGGTGACGAAACCGCCCATGCCAAGCACCGCGCGCGGGCGGCAGCGACGCAGAATCGCCAGCGCCTGCATGAGCGCTCGCAGCAGACGCACCGGCGCCAGCAGCCACCCGATCATCCCCTTGCCGCGCAAACCGGTAACCTGCACCCACTCGATCGGAATACCGGCCGCGGGCACCACCCGCGCCTCCAATCCGGCTTGGGTGCCCATCCAGGTCACCTCGACACCGCGCTCGCGCAGCCACCCGGCCACCGCCAGGGCGGGAAACACATGCCCCCCGGTGCCACCGGCCATGATCATCACGCCGCCCGCCATGTGGCCTCCTCACCGCGCCCGGCCTGTTCCGCTTCGCGACTCTCCAGATCGACGCGCAGCACCAGCGCCACCATCACGCAGGCGACGATGATGCTGGTTCCCCCGTAGCTCATCAGCGGCAGGGTCAGTCCCTTGGTGGGCAGCGCGCCCATGTTGACGCCGATATTGATGAGTGCCTGCAACCCGATGCAGATGCCGACGCCCCACGCAGCGTAGGCCCCGAACAGTCCGCCGCTGCGCTGGGCGCGCGCAGCGATAACAAACATGCGCCAGATCAGTACCGAGAAGAGCGCCACAACCCCCAATGCTCCCAGCAGACCGAGCTCCTCAGCGAGTACGGCAAAGAGGAAATCGGTATGTGCCTCGGGCAGGTAGAACAGTTTCTGCACGCTTGCGCCGAGACCGACCCCAAGCCACTCGCCACGACCGAAGGCGATAAGCGCCTGGGTCAGTTGAAAGCCGCTGTTGAAGGGGTCGGCCCAGGGATTGAGGAACGTGGTCAGCCGCTCCAGGCGGTAGGGGGAGCTGATCACCAGGTACCAGGCACCGGCCATACCCGCCGCCAGCAGCACCAGAAACTGCCAGAACTTCACTCCGCCCAGGAACAGCATCCCCATCACGGTCACCATCAACACACCGGTCGCGCCAAAGTCCGGTTCCAGCAGCAGCAGCACCCCGACGGCAGCGACCACCATCAAGGGTTTCAGAAAACCGCTCAACTGTTCCCGTAGTTCGTCACCACGACGCACCAGGTAACCCGCGACGAAGAGCACCATGAAAAGTTTGACCAATTCGGAGGGCTGCAGCCCCACCGGACCGACGCGCAGCCAGCGCATACTGCCGTTGACCTCGCGGCCAACGCCGGGGATCAATACCAGGACCAGCATCACGACGCCCGCCAGCAGCAGTGCCGGAGCACCGCGCCGCCAAACCTCCAGAGGCGTGCAGAACATCATCCAGGCCGCCGCCAGGCCAATACCCAGGAAGACGCTATGACGCAGCAGGTAATAGAGGGGCTGGCCGAACCTGCGATCGGCGATGGTGATCGACGCCGAGGCGACCATTACCCAGCCGAGCGCCAGCAGAACGGCAGCCGCACCCAACAGCCACGGATCCAGACGCAGCGGGTCGTTCACCGGCAGACTGCGTGGCGCGGAGCGCAGGGCCCGGGTGGTCATTACTACGCTCATGGCGCCAGCCCCCGCACCGCGGCGGTAAACCGATCGCCTCGTTCCTCGAAGTTACGGAACATGTCGAGACTGGCGCAGGCAGGCGCCAGCAGTACCGCGTCACCCGATCGCGCCAGGGATACCGCCACCCGCACCGCCTCCTCAACCGATTCGACCCGGTGCAACGGGACACATTGCCCGAGCGTTTCCGCCAATCGCGGCGCGTCGCGGCCCAACAACACGACCGCGCGGGCGTGGCGCTCGACCGGCGCCTGCAAAGGCGTCAGATCGGCTCCTTTGGCATCGCCGCCCGCAATCAGGATCAGGGGTCGTTCGAAGCCCTCCAGGGCGGCAACGGCGGCGCCGACATTGGTCGCCTTGGAGTCGTTGTACCAGGCCACACCTGCGATCTCGGCCACGAATTGGCAGCGATGCGGCAGGCCCGGGAACTCGCGCAGCGCCGCCACCATCGGTTCCAGCGGCAGACCCACCGCCTCGCCGAGCGCCAGGGCTGCCAACGCATTGGCGACATTGTGGCGACCGGCCATGCGCAACTCGTCAACCCCCAGCACAGGCTGCCTGCCCCGCATCAGCCAACGGCCGCCGGCGCGCTGCCCAAGCCCGTAACCATCGGCCTTCGGCGTGCCCAGCGTGAAGGTGATCGAGCGCCGACCGGGCAGGACCATCGCCACGACCTGGGGATCGTCGGAGTTGATAACCATCACCCCATCACCGCGATAGATTCTCTCCTTGGCGGCGCGGTATTCCGCCGGATCGCCGTAGCGGTCCATGTGATCTTCGCTGATGTTGAGTACCACCGCCGCGCTGGCGTTGAGCGCGTGCGCGGTTTCCAGTTGGAAGCTGGACAGCTCGATCACATACAGCTCCAACGCCGGATCGAGCAACTCCAGCAAAGGGGTACCCAAATTGCCGCCCACCCCAACGCGGCGACCGGCGTGGCGCGCCATCTCGCCCACCAGGGTGGTGACGGTGCTCTTGCCATTGGAACCGGTGACCGCAACGACCGGTGCGCCGGCCTCGGCGGCAAACAGATCCACATCACCCAGCACCGGCGTGCCCTGCTCCAACGCTTGCGCCAGCAGCGGTTCGCGCAACGACACGCCCGGGCTCACCACCACGGCATCGGCCGCAGCGAACGCCTCGGCGGCAAAGCCGCCGAGAAACAGCGCTGCATCGGGGAGCCACTCGCGCACGGCCTCCAATGCCGGTGGTTGCATGCGGCTGTCGGTAATGGCGACTTCCAGTCCACGTGCACTCAAATAGCGGGCACAGCTCAAGCCGGTCTTGCCCAGGCCGACCACCAGCACCCGCCGCCACTGTTTCCAGGGCGCGCTTTGTTGACCGTTACTCTGCATTGCCCACGCCAGTCTTTCTCTCTCGATCCCGTTGTTCCCGCTTGCCAAACCCACCGCGTTCATCCCGTCTCAGCGCAACTTCAAAGTGGCCAGGCCGATCAGCACCAGAATGACGGTGATAATCCAAAAGCGGACAATGACCCGCGGCTCGGGCCAGCCCTTCAGTTCAAAATGGTGATGCAGCGGTGCCATGCGGAAGATGCGCCGCCCGGTGAGCTTGAACGAGGCGACCTGGAGGATGACCGAAACGGTCTCCACCACGAACACGCCGCCCATGATCAGCAGCACCAACTCCTGGCGCACCACCACGGCCAACACGCCAAGCGCTGCGCCCAGGGCCAATGCGCCCACGTCACCCATAAAAACCTGCGCCGGGTAGGCGTTGAACCAGAGAAACCCCAATCCGGCCCCCACCAATGCACCGCAGAAGATCACCACCTCGCCCACTCCAGGCAGATAGGGAACGAGCAGGTAACTCGAAAAGTTCACGTTGCCCGAGGTGTAGGCGAAAATACCCAACGCGCCGGCCACCAATACGGTGGGCAGGATCGCCAGACCGTCGAGACCGTCGGTTAGATTGACCGCATTGCTGGAACCGACGATGACGAAGTAGGCCAGTACGACGAACACCCAGCCCAGATCGAGAACGACTTCCTTGAAGAACGGAACGATCAGCTGAGTCTCCGCCGGATTACTGGCCGAGAAGTAGAGCAGCAGCGCTGTCACCAGCCCCGCCAACGACTGCCAGACATATTTGCTGCGTGCAGAGAGTCCGCGACTGTTGCCGTAGACGATCTTGCGGTAATCATCCACCCAGCCGATCGCGCCGAAAGCCAGCGTCACGGAGAGCACGATCCAGACGTAGCGGTTGCTGAGATCGGACCACAACAGCGTGCTCACCGCGATCGCCACCAGAATCAACGCCCCTCCCATGGTCGGAGTCCCGGCCTTGGAGAAATGGGTTTGCGGGCCGTCATCGCGCACCTGCTGCCCGATCTGACGAAAACTGAGATGGGCGATCATGAAGGGACCGACCACGAAGGAGATCAGCAGCGCGGTCAGCACGCCGAGAATGGCGCGAAACGTCAGGTACTGAAAGACGTTGAAGGCGCTGTAGTAATTGGAGAGGTAATCAGTCAGTGCGTGCAGCATGCGTCAACGCCCCCTCTTCGCGTCGTCGCTCGGCATATCCTTACCGTTAGCGACCAACTGTTTGACGACCTGCTCCATACGCATGCTGCGCGATCCCTTGACCAGTACGGTGGCCTGGGGTGGAAGGTGGCGCAGCAAAGCCTCGATCAGCAGTTCATGATTGGGGTAGTGGTTGGCACCCTTGCCGAAGGCATGAACGGCGTGGCGGCCAAGAGGACCCAGCGCACAAAGTCGTTCGATGCCGGCAGCACGGGCATAACGCCCGGCCGCGGTGTGCAGCGCCACTCCGTCGGTACCCAGTTCCGCCATATCGCCCAGCACCAGCCAGCGCTCACCGGGACACACCGTCAGGACATCGATACCGGCTGCGAGCGAGTGCGGGTTGGCGTTATAGGTATCGTCGATCAGCCGCAATCCCTGGCGGCCGGCGCGATACTGCAGCCTTCCGGTGACCGCCCGGACCTGGCCGAGTCCAGCCGCGATGGCGTTGATCGGAATCTCAGCCGCCAGTGCGACTGCCGCAGCCGCCACCGCGTTGAAAGCATTGTGACGCCCGGCGAGGGGCAGCCGGAGTTGCAGCGGACCCTCCGGCGTGTCGATCCCCAGGCAGGAGACGAAGCCTTCGTCCCCCAGGGTCAACGAGAGCGCGCTCTCATCCAGCCGCACATCGCAATCCGGACCGCTGCCAAAGGTCAGCCGACGACGCTGTCCCGCAAGTTCGTGCCAGACAGGCGCACCCGGATCATCCGCATTGATGACGGCAACACCGTGCTCGGGCAGCCGGGTGTAGATCTCGCCCTTGGCGCGCACCACGCCATCGAGCGAACCAAAACCCTCAAGGTGGGCTGCCGCCGCGTTGTTGACCACAGCCACATCGGGCAGTGTGATCTCGGCCAGATAGGCGATTTCTCCCGGCGCGCTGGCGCCCATCTCAATCACCGCGTAACGATGTTGCGAACCCAGTTCGAGCAGCGTCAGCGGCACGCCGATCTCGTTGTTCAGATTCCCCTTGGTGGCCAGGGTCGGCGCGCATTGGGTACAGATGGCGGCCAGCATCTCCTTGACGGTGGTCTTGCCGTTACTGCCCGTTACACCGATGACCGGGAGGCGAAATCGGCGTCGCCACGCGGCAGCCAGTTGCCCGAGGGCGCGGCGCGTGTCCTCTACCGCCAGCAGCGGCAACCCGGTGTCGCGCCGGCGATCGGCGAGGGCGCAGACAGCCCCTTGAGCCGCCGCCTGTTCCAGGTAATCGTTACCGTCGAAACGGGGTCCGCGCAGGGCGACGAACATCGACCCCGCTGTCAAATGCCGCGTATCGGTGCTGACCCCGGTATAGCGGACATCGTGTACCGGGGGATCCAGGCCCAACATGTGCGCGGTGTCGCTGAGACTGGTGGCAATCATCATGCGCCGCCTCCCGTCAATTGGGCGGCGAGCGTCCGGTCACTGTAGGGCATACGCCGTCCTGCGACCTCCTGGTAGTTCTCATGCCCCTTGCCGGCGACCAGCACCACATCGCACGCCTCCGCAGCGGCATAGGCGGCGTGAACGGCACGCTGGCGATCGCGTTCCACCAGCGCCTTGCCCGGCTCGCTCAATCCCGCACGGATATCGGCAACGATGGCGTCGCCCTTCTCTCCTCGCGGGTTGTCGTCGGTGATCACCACACGATCGGCGAGCCGCTCGGCAATCGCGCCCATTTGCGGCCGTTTGCCCTGGTCACGTTCTCCTCCACAACCGAACACGCACCACAGCATTCCCTGCGTGTGTTCGCGCACCGCAAGCAGCGCCTGCTCCAGCGCATCGGGTGTGTGGGCGTAATCCACCACCAGAAGCGCACGACCCGCCGCGGAAAAGCGCTCCATCCGCCCGGCCACGGCGCGGGTCCCGGCGAGACGTTGCACGGCTTGCTCCAGTGTCCACTCCTGGGCCAGCAGTGTCGCCAGCGTAGCGAGCAGGTTGCTGGCATTGAAACGCCCCAACAAAGGCGCACCGAGTACCGCCCGGCCCCAGTCGCCATCGACTTCCATCCTCAGTCCGTCCGACGAAAGCGTCACCTCCGTCGCCCACAAGTGTCTGATCGGACACCCGGCCGCGGTGGTGCCGAGCGACTGGTTGGCTTCAGCGTTCAGACTGTAGGCGACGGCGCGCACCACGGGCGGCAGGTCGCGCAGCAACCGCCGACCGGCACTGTCGTCAGCGTTGATCACGGCGCAACCCAGATCCGGCCAATGGAAGAGCCGGCGCTTGGTGGCTTCATAACTCGCCATGTCACCGTGATAGTCCAGATGGTCGCGTGACAGATTGGTGAAAACTGCGGCATCGAAAGCCACGCCCCCCACTCGTCCCTGATTCAGCGCGTGGGAGGAGACCTCCATCACCACGGCGTGGGCACCCTTCTGGCGCAGATCGCTCAAGGTCGCGTGCACGGTCAAGGCGTCAGGTGTGGTATGGACGCCCGGATCCAGCGCGCCGAAAAGCCCGTTACCCAGCGTTCCGATAACGCCGCACGCGGCGTCCTTGTGGTTCAGCGCCTGAGCGAGGTAGTGACAGCACGAGGTCTTGCCGTTGGTGCCGGTAATGCCGATCACCTGCAGTGCCGCCGAGGGGTGTCCGTGGAATCGATCGGCGATCAAGCCAACCTTATCGCTCAACTGCGCGACGGCGATCGCCGGCACACCGAGCGGGTGTACGCCGTTGGCGCCCTCCGGGTCGTAGACGATGGCCACGGTACCCTGACGCAGGGCTTCGGAGATGTAGTCAACGCCGTGCGTCCTGCCGCCCCTGCAAGCCAGGAACAGGTCTCCACGGCGCACGATGCGGCTGTCGATCTGCACCCCGGAAACCACCACATCTTCACAGGCTGGGATTGCGACGACACCCTGCAGCAACTCGCTGAGATAACGCTCGTGGTGGTGCACCGGAGCCGCCATCATCGCTCGACCTCGCTGCGCGCCATCTGCGTTTGCAGCGCGGGCAGATCATCGGGGGCCACGTCGAGCAGGCGCAGCGCGCCGGCCATGACCCGCGAGAAGACGGGACCCGCGACCTGCCCGCCGTAGTACTTTTCACCGCGTGGATCATCGATGACCACAACGCTCACCAGACGCGGATCACTCAGAGGCGCGATACCAACGAAGATCGCCACATACTGATCTTCCGAATACGCGCCGTTGACCAACTTGTGCACCGTACCGCTCTTGCCCGCAACACGGTAACCGGCCACCTGCGCGCCTGGCGCTGTGCCTTCTGGACCCACCACCGCCTGCAGCATTTCGCGTAGCTGGCGCGCGACGCGTTTGGCGACGACGCGTTCACCGGCCGGCGCTACACCGACCCGCACCAGGCCCAACGGGCGCAACACGCCATCAGCCGCAATAGCGCTATAGGCATGGGCCAACTGCAGAGCGGTCGTGGCGAGCCCGTAACCATAGGAGAGGGTTGCCTGCTCGATGGGGCGCCAGGTGGAGTAATGCGCCAGCGATCCGGTCGACTCACCCGGAAAACCGATCCCCGACTGCGTTCCGAAGCCAACCTGGGTGAACACCGACCAGAGACTCTCGGGCGGCAGGGTGAGCGCGATCTTGCTGGCGCCCACGTTGCTGGATTTGCTCAACACCGTGGCCAGATCGATCGCCCCCAGGTTGCGCGAATCACGGATCATCTTGCCGCTCACTTTGTGCCAGCCGGGTGTGGTATCGATGGCGGTATCGGGGTGATAGCGACCCGACCCAAGCGCTGCGGCCACGGTGAAGGCCTTGGCGGTGGAACCCGGTTCAAAGACATCGGTGACGGCGCGATTGCGCATATGTGAAGGCTTGAGATCGCCACGGTTGTTGGGGTTGTAGGCCGGCTGATTGACCATCGCCAGAACCTCGCCGGTGGTCACATCCAGCATCACCAATGAACCTGAACGCGCGCGATTGGCCGCAACCGCGGCCTTCAACTCACGGTAGGCGAGGTACTGTATGCGCCGATCGATACTGAGGGAGAGGTCGCGCCCGGGTCGCGGCACGCTGATGCTCTCGACATCTTCGACGATGCGCCCGAGACGATCCTTGATCACACGTTTGGCCCCCGGGGTGCCGCGCAGGTGATCATCGTAGGCGAGTTCCAATCCCTCCTGGCCGCGATCGTCCACATTGGTGAATCCGATCAGGTGCGCCGTCACTTCGCCCATCGGGTAGTAGCGCTTGTATTCGCGCTGCAGAAATACACCGGGCGCTTCCAGCGCCTGGACTTGACGCGCGAGATCCGGAGTCGCATGGCGTTTGAGGTAGACAAACTCGCGATCGCGCCGCTCTTCCAGCAGGCGTTTTACGGCGTTAGGATCGAGGTCGAGTTTGCGCGCGACACGAATCAACGCCCGATTGTCCGCCAACAGTGCATCGGGCTGCGCCCACACCGAATCGACCGGCGTACTGATGGCCAGAGCCTCGCCGTTACGGTCGGTAATCACACCACGGTGTGCAGAAATCGGCACCGTCCGCAGATGGCGCGCATCGCCCTGTTCCTGAAGGAACGCCTTGTTGAAGATCTGCAGATCCACGGCGCGCCAGACCAGCAGCCCCACGGCAGCCCCCAGCATCGAGAGCACCAGGGCACGGCGCCAGCGATAGCTTGGATTGGGGACTTGGTCTCGATTCATCGTTTCACGATCACTACGTGGTCGGGAGTGGGAATGCGCATCTCCAGGCGCTCGCGGGCAACGCTCTCGATCCGGCCATGGGTCGCCCAGGTCGCCTGCTCGAGTTGCAGCCGCCCCCAATCGATCTGCAGATCGTCCCGCGATTTCTGCACTCCCTGCAGCTCGACAAACAACTTGCGGGTTTGATGCTTGGCATAGATCACGCCGAGCGCCGACCCCAATACCGCACCGATCAGCAGCGCCATGGCGACACGCGCAAAGCGGCTCATGACACGCGCTCCGCAACCCGCAGCATGGCACTACGGGCGCGCGGGTTTTGCTCCACCTCTTGCGCTCCGGCGCGGATCGCTTTACCCACCGGGCGCAGCCGTACGGCGAGCTGAGCCTGGGTCAAGGGCAGATCCGGCGGCAGGTCACCACCTCTTGCCTCGCGCTGCATGAAGCGCTTGACGATGCGGTCCTCCAGCGAATGAAAACTGATCACCGCCAGACGCCCGCCCTTGGGCAGCAGTTCGACGGCCTGCTCGAGACCTGACCGCAGATCGTCCAGTTCGCGGTTGATGAAGATGCGGATCGCCTGGAAACTGCGGGTGGCCGGATGTTTTCCCGGTTCCCAGCGCGGATTGGCGGCAGCGACGATCTCGGCCAGCTTGCCGGTGGTAACGATGGGCGCCTCGCGGCGTGCCTTCACTATCGCCCGCGCCACGCGTTTGGCGTAGCGCTCCTCGCCATACTCTTTGAGGATCTGGGCGATCTCCTGTTCCGGGGCCCGCGCCAACCACTCCGCCGCGCCGCGCCCGGACTCCGGGTCCATGCGCATATCCAGAGGGCCATCGTGGTAGAAACTGAAACCCCGGTTCGGGTCATCCAACTGAGGCGAGGAGACCCCAAGGTCCAGCAAAATGCCATCGACCTTATTGACTCCCTCCTGCCCGAGCATCCGCTCTAGCATTGCGAACGACCCCCGATGTATGGAAAACCGTCGATCCGCAGAAAACTCGTTTCTTCCCACCTCGATTGCCGCCGGATCCTTGTCGATGGCGATCAATCGCCCCTGCGGGCCCAGACACTGGAGGATGGCCCTGCTGTGACCACCCCGCCCGAAAGTACCGTCCACGTAGATGCCGTCAGCTTTCATCATCAGCGCCTCCAGCACTTCCTGCAGAAGCACCGGACGATGGGCGAGTGCCTCGGCCATCGCCCTTACAACGAGAGCGTCTCAAGACCGGAACCCAACTCCGACCCGCCCAAACCATCGGCAAGCCACGTCTCGCGACGCGCGTTCCAGGCTGATTCCTCCCACAACTCAAACTTATTGCCCTGCCCGACCAGCACGACGCGCTTATCGAGTTTGGCAAATTCACGCAACGGCGGGGGCAGCAGGACACGGCCGCTGCTGTCGATCTCGCAATCTGCGGCGTGACCGACCAGGAGACGCTGCATGCGCCGCACCTCGGGATCCAGCGCCGGCAGCCGCATCAATTGGCGTTCAATCTCAATCCACGCCGGCAAGGGATACACCAACAGGCAATGGTCGGGATCGACGGTGATCACCAACGATCCGTTGCTCTGCTCCTGCAGCGGCTCGCGGTAGCGCGTCGGAATCGCCAACCTACCTTTGGCATCGAGATTGAGCGTGTTGACGCCCCTGAACACGTTTTGCCCCCTTTTATTCGGTTCCTCCGCCCCGGAGGCGGAGATGGATCATTTCCCATTCTGACCCACTTTGTCCCACATTTTCACACTATAGGTATCCAAAACGCATTGTGTCAAGGCGTTTTCTCCACAAGAACAGGGGTTTACGAGCATTTTGTGACCTGTGCACGTAGCTGACACACGCACGAAACAGCCCATCAATATCGAGCTATTTCATAAGGTTGACGGGTTAAGCTAAATGACGACATTAAGTCGCGGGAGGGGTGGTTCGGTGCGGAATAAAGGGAGAGTCGGCCGATAAGCCGGGTTCTGTCGTGGACAACCATTCATCTGGGATGTGCGTCGCCGCACACCTCAAGCGACCTACCCGGGGACAGTGCGGGCCGCACCTATCGCCCCCCTATTTGGTCTTGCTCCGGGTGGGGTTTACCCTGCCACCGCCGTTGCCGGCGGCGCGGTGCGCTCTTACCGCACCATTTCACCCTTACCGGTCCCGAAGGACTTTGGCGGTATGTTTTCTGTGGCACTTTCCGTAGGCTCGCGCCTCCCAGGCGTTACCTGGCACCCTGCCCTATGGAGCCCGGACTTTCCTCCGTGACAAAGCACAGCGGTTGTCTGGCCGACTCTCATCCCTACAGTAGCCCCAGGCTACCTGCGTGGCAAGGATGGCCGGCTACTGGCGCCCTACCACTTCGACGCGCTCCTCTTCAGCGAGGGTCACGGTCACGCCGTCCAGCGTGGTGAAGGTTCGGCCGCGCATCTCGCCGCGGCTTACGTGGTATTGGGTTGTGAGGCCCGTGCGGCTGTTGATGACCTTCACCGACAGGACTTCGTTACGTTCCTGCCAGTCGAGATAGTAAAAGGTCACGCCTACCCCGATGACCGTTGCCAAAAATCCGTAGGCGATAAACCGCGGCCATTTTGGCATTGGAACCTGCGGCGTGGCGCTCCCCGTGGCCGTCTTTCCGCGCAGACGGCCGCGGGCAATCACCAGCACCACCAGGATGACAACGATGGTAAAGAGGATCTTCCCAATCATGGCGCGCTACCCTATCACACCTTCGGTTTCAGAGTTTGCGCCAGTGCGTAGAGTCGATTTCGGCGACCTCCGGTGATCCGCGCTGCAATGAGCGCAGCCTGTTTGGCCGACAACTCTTCGAGCAGAATCTTCAGTACGCGCTCCTCCTCAAGGCCGGTCTCATCATCCGCAGCTTCTGCACCCCGGATCAGGACAACAAACTCGCCTCGCTGTTGATCGGGATCGTCTGCCACCCACCGGGCCAAAGCTCCGAGGGTTCCATCGCGAATGGTCTCGAAGCGTTTGGTCAGCTCGCGAGCCACCACCGCCGCCCGACCCTTCCCCAGAATCTTCGCCATATCACTCAGCGCGGCAACTATGCGGTGACTCGATTCGTAGATGATGAGGGTTCGTGTTTCCCGAACCAGGGCCTCAAGCCGCTGGCAGCGGGCCGCCTGTTTCGCCGGCAGGAAACCCTCGAAAACAAAACGGTCCGATGGCAATCCCGCGGCCGACAGTGCGCAGACAGCGGCGCTGGGACCTGGGATAGGCACCACTCGAATCCCGGCGGACCGCGCACCGCCCACCAGATGAAATCCGGGATCGCTGACCAGTGGTGTGCCGGCATCCGAGATCAGTGCCACCGGATCTCCCGCCTGAAGACGTGTCAAAAGCTTAGCGGTCACCTCGCGCTCGTTATGTTCATGCAGCGCCAGGACGGGGGTATGAACACAGAAGTGGCGCAGCAACGGTCGGCTGTGGCGCGTATCCTCGGCGGCGATCAGCGCCACCCCCTGGAGCACTGCAATGCCACGCAGGGAAAAGTCGGCAAGATTACCGATGGGCGTAGCGACAATATAAAGCGTACCCGGCAGAATGGTTTCCGACACCATGAATGAGCCTTGGAGTTTTGTGTTTTGCGATGGACGTCGGTGGTCGCCGACTTCCCCGTCGCGCTATCATCTGTTTCCTTACAGGCCTCGCTGACGCTAGGCCGTGCATTTTGGGAGCGCCATGAACCGTTGGGGAGAAATCTGTGGGGTGCTGCTCCTCGCTACTGTTGCAGGATGTGCAACGCCGGTCAAGGAGACACCGCCCCTCGGGATTCCGGAGACAGTGGACCTGGAGCGCGCGCGCGCGCTCGAAAACGAAGGCGACCTGCTGGGCGCCGCGCGGCAGTATCTGGGTCTTGCGCGCGAGGCTGACAACCTCGAGACGCGCTTTGAACTCACGCTCCAGGCCGGCGAGCTGCTGATTCGCGCGGGTGAATTGAGCACCGCCGATCAGGTGCTGCAGCAACTCAAACCGCCTGCCCCCACCCCCCTGCTGGAATTCAGCCTGCGCTTGGCGGTCGGCGATCTGGCGCTGAAACGCTCCCGCGCCGAATTGGCGCTGCAGCAGTTAACCATGCCTGAACCGGGAACTCGGCTTACCCAGGCGCTGATGCTGCGACTCCACCGACTGCGGGCGGAGGCCTACGCGCTGAGCGGCAACGCGCTGGAAGCGGCCAACGAACTGCTCCTTCTGGAGGGTCTGCTGGTGGACAATGCCGTGATCGCAGACAATCAGGCGCTGATTCTGCAGACGCTTTCGCCCCTGACGGATCAGGCGCTGGAGCAGATGCAGGTGTTGGCCCCCGATGTGCTCGCCGGCTGGCTCGAGCTGACCCGGATCGCCAAGGCCCCCAGCGGTTCGGCACAGTTCCAGCGCAGCATTACCGAATGGCGTGCCCGGTTCCCCGATCATCCGGTCCTGCCACAGACAATCGATCGGCTGCGTGCCCGTCTCGCCGTTGAGCCCCTGCGCCCCACTCAGGTGGCGGTACTCCTCCCGAGCACCGGCCCTTTCGCTGAACCCGCGATCGCGGTGCGCGACGGTCTGCTGACCGCCTTTTACAGCGACACCTATCCGGAACGCCCGATTCTGCGGTTTTACGATGTCGCGGCTGATGGCAGCAATGCGGTCGTGACCTTGCAGCAGGCGGTCGCAGAGGGTGCGCAGTTGATCGTCGGACCGCTCAGCAAGAACGCGGTAACGGCCGTTGCGCGCAGCGATGCCTTACCCGTTCCGGTGCTGGCGCTCAACCAGGCCGAACTCGCAGATACCGTTCCGTTGCCGACCAACCTTTATCAGTTCGGACTGCCGCCCGAGGCGGAGGCACGCCAGGCAGCGGAACGCGCGTGGATCGAGGGCCATACGCGAGCGCTGATTCTGGTACCCGACGGCTTGTGGGGCTCGCGGATCGCGACAAGTTTTCGCGAGCGCTGGGAAGCCCTGGGGGGAATCGTCCTCGAACAGCAAAGCTACGACTCCACCAAAAACGACTACTCCAATCCCATCAAGGCCCTGTTCGATCTGAACGAAAGCGAAACACGGCGTACCAATCTGCGCCGCACCCTGGGTACGGAGATCAAATTCGAGCCCCGCCGCCGCCAGGATGTCGATGTGTTGTTTCTCGGCGCCTTTCCCCGCCAGGCGCGCCAAATCCGACCGCAGCTCAAATTTCACCACGCCAGGGATGTCCCGGTAATCGCCACCAGCCACATCTTCACCGGCAAGGTGGATCGAGCCGCCGACCGCGACATGGATGACCTGCTGTTCGGCGATACCCCTTGGACATTGGGAGTCGAACGCGCGACGGTGATCCAGCGCACCCAGATTGCCAAGGCATGGCCCGAGGCACAGGAACGATTCAGCCGGCTCTATGCCATGGGTTTCGATGCCTATCGTTTAATCCCCTATCTGGAGTGGTTGCAGACCTATCCAGAAGAGCGCTATGAGGGGGAGACCGGCCAGATTTCCATCGACGAACGCGGGCGTATCCACCGTCGGCTGGCATGGGCGCGATTTCGGCAGGGCGCTCCGGACCTGATTGGCTTCGCTCCAACGCTGATCGATGGTCGGCCGGTGGCGGAGGAACCTCAACAAGAGACGCCTGCTGTGGTACCTGCGTCCAACCCCTCGTGAGGAGTCAAGCAGGGCCGTGACACAACCGACACCCAGACAGCGCACCGGAGCACGTGCGGAGCAGCAGGCGCTGGAGTATCTGGAAGGGGCTGGGCTGTGTCTCGTCGAACGCAATTTTCGCTGCCGCTATGGCGAAATTGATTTGATCATGTTCGATACTGAAACCGTCGTATTCGTCGAGGTGCGCTTTCGTCGCAACAGCCTCTTTGGCGGACCGGCGGCCTCCGTCGATCAACGGAAACGTCAGCGCCTGATCACCACCGCGGAGCATTTTCTGCAAAGACATGCGGCACTGCGGCGCCGACCTGCCCGATTCGATATCGTAGCGGTTACGGAACCTAACGCTATCGAGTGGATTCCAAATGCCTTTGGAACGTAATTCAAACTTCACCCGCGTCTAACAACACATGGATAAAACGATGAAAAATCTTACCCATCTGATCACGCTGCTCCTGATCATCGGTACCGTCACCGGCTGCGCAACCGCGGTAGTCGGCGGTGCTGCAACGGGAGCAGCCGTCGTTCACGATCGTCGCACGGCCGGAACTGTCGTCGATGACCAGGGCATAGAGCTCAAGATCAACAATGCTATCGGTGCCAGTCAACGCCTGAGCGGGAACTCGCACATCAACGTCACAAGTTATAATCTCAATGTGCTGTTGAGCGGCGAGGTGGGAACACCCGCATTGAAGGTCGAAGCCGAAAGGCTCGCGGCCGCGACCCAAAATGTTAACCGCGTCATGAATCATTTGGTCGTGGGGCCAAACAGTTCGCTGGGAGCACGCACCAAGGACACCTGGATCACGACCAAGGTCAAATCAAGTCTCTTCGGGATCAAAATTGAAGGTTTTGACCCGACCCGCATCAAGGTAGTGACGGAAGCCAACACGGTATTTCTCATGGGTTTGGTCAACCGCCAGGAAGGCAGCGCCGCGATAAACGAAGCGCGCCAGGTCTCAGGCGTACACAGGGTGGTCGCCCTCTTCGAATACCTCTGAGCTTCCCGGAGAGGGCCCTCGCGCAGCACAACAAGGGCCGCATCGCTCAGAGGTCATCGGCAGTGACGCCGGACGAACAGCGCTCTGTGAGCCCAGCGGCCTGGCGCGCTGTGCCGATTACCGGCACGCGAGCGTGCGGTGGTAGCGTTCGGCGTCGCTTGAGCTGAAACAGCAGACTATGATGCGGTCGAGCTGTGCCTCCCTGGCGCGCATTGCGCCAATCGCGATCGTCGCGGCCTCCTCCTTCGGGTAACCAAAGACACCGGTACTTATCGCCGGGAACGCAACGCTCTTTAAGTCATACGCGAGAGCCAACGCGAGTGCGTTGTTGTAGCAGCTACCGAGAAGTTCGGCTTCACCGTGCTGGCCACCTTTCCACACCGGGCCTACGGCATGGATCACCCAACGCGCCTTGAGATCGAACCCAGGGGTAATCCGCGCCTCCCCGGTCGGGCAACCACCGAGTGTGCGGCAGGCCCTGATCAGCGCCGGCCCGGCAGCACGGTGGATCGCGCCATCCACGCCGCCGCCGCCCAACAGACTCTCGTTGGCGGCGTTGACGATGGCATCGGTATCGAGCGTGGTGATATCGGCGATGACGATCTCAATCACTGACTGTCTCCGCGGAAACACGAAAAGCGATTCAGGCGCTCATTTGACCACCCGGAGCCTGGGTTTTTCATCCCCGCCGTCGCTGGGATCCGGTGATGGTTCGTCTGATTCGTTGCTAAAGACCATGCCACGGCCGTTCTCGCGCGCATAGATGGCCAGTACGGCGTGCGTCGGAAATTCGACCTTCTGCGCCTTGCCGCCGAAACGCGCACTGAAGCTGACTTGCCCGTTCCCCAGCACCAACCCCTGCGTGGCGGCAGGACTGACATTGAGCACAATACGCTCGTCACTGACATGCTCGATCGGCACGCACACCTCAGGCAACCGGCAATCCACCAGTACATAAGGGGTCATATTGTTATCGACGATCCACTCATGAAGCGCGCGGATCAGGTAGGGACGACTGGATGTCATTTCCGGAAAGCTCACAGACAATACCGACCACAGAGAGCGTTGACGCTAACGGAACGTGTCAGGAAGTTCGCGGTGCCACGGGGTATCAGGCTCGTTGCCTACTCGCGCATTTCACGCTCGGCTTCGGAGAGACTGTCCTGAAATGAACCGCGATTAAAAATCCGTTCGGCATATTGTAGAACCGGCTTCGCCGAGGCAGGCAGTTCCACCCCGTATTTTGGCAACCGCCACAGCAGTGGGGCCAGGCAAGCGTCAACCAGCGTGAACTCCTCGTTGAGGAAGAAGCGCATCGCCGAAAAAACATCGGCGCTCGAAGTCAGGCTTTCGCGCAACAGCTGCCGCGCCTTGGCGGATTTCTTCTCCCCTGAGGACTCGAGATCGGGTAACAGACTGAACCAGTCCCGCTCGATGCGGTACATGACCAGGCGGGATTTCGCCCGGGAGACCGGATCGACGGGCATCAGCGGTGGGTGCGGAAAGCGCTCGTCCAAATACTCCATGATGACCCGTGCATCGTAGAGGACCAGATCGCGATCGACCAGCGTGGGCAGCGTCTGATAGGGGTTGAGATCGATTACGTCTTCCGGCAAATGGGCTGAATCGACGAAGTGGACTTCAACATTGATTCCCTTTTCGGCCAACACAATCCGAGCACGGTGGCTGTATGCGCAGACAGGATCGGAATACAACATCATCACAGACCGCTTATTGGCAACCACGCCCATGGAACGCATCTCCAGTATGTTCGCGTAAAGGAGGGCATTGTATCACGATGGATAGACCCGCTGGGCAATGGGGCCGACAACCATAAAAGAGACAGGGGCCCAAAGGCCCCTGTCTCTTTATACCGCTTCGATCCTTTATCAGTGGATATCCCGCCAGTACTCCTTTTTGAGCAGATACGCGACGACAAAGAAGATCACCAGAAAACCCATCACCCAGATGCCGAGCTCGCGGCGGGTATTCTGGATCGGCTCACCCACGTAGGAGAGGAAATTGACCAGATCGCGCATTGCGGTATCGAACTCAGCGGTACTCATTGAGCCTGGTGTGACCAACTCGAGTTTTTCAATCTGATCGGTGGCTTTTCCGTCCGGCCCGGTCTTGAAAACAGCCTTCTGCCAACCCTGAAGCTCCCACATCACGTGGGGCATTGAGACACCATTGAACACCGCGTTGTTGACGCCGAATGGGCGCTTTTCATCGACATAGAAAGAGCGCAGGTAGGTATAGAGCCAGTCAATGCCGCGCGAGCGTGCCACCAGCGAGAGATCCGGAATCTTGGTGCCGAACCACTGCTTGGCCATTTCGTCGGTCATGGCAACCCGCATCGTGTCACCGGGTTTCTCGACGGCCACCATGTATTCACTGATCAGGGTCTGCTCGTCGATGCCCAGGTCTGCGGCCATGCGGTTATAGCGCATGAACTTGGCTGAATGACAGCTCAAGCAGGAATCGACAAAGAGCCGCGCTCCGCGCTGCAACGACTCCTGATCCGTGGGATCGATTCCCGCCTTGTCGAGATGGACACCTCCGCCGGCGGCCAGCGCAAGAACCGGGAACAGTGAGGCCAACAACGTTATGAATAACTTCTTCATTTGCTCACCCTCTCCGGAACCGGCTTGGTTTTATCGATCTTGCTGTACCACGGCATCAGTAAGAAGAAGAGAAAATAGAGCGTAGTGAAAACCTGCGCCAGGAAGGTGTACAGCACGGTCACCGGCTGCGTTCCCAACCATCCCAGAATTACGAAAGAGATGATGAAAATCGCCAACGCCACTTTGGACAGCACGCCTTTGTAACGAATCGATTTCACCGCGCTGCGATCCAGCCACGGGAGCAGAAAGAGAATGGCTATCGCGGCAAACATCACCAATACACCCGGGAACTGGGAGCCGAACATCGGCGGCACCGCCCGCAGCATCGCGTAGAAGGGGGTGAAGTACCATACCGGCGCAATATGCTCGGGGGTTTTCAGCGGATCGGCGGGCTCAAAGTTGGGTGGCTCCAGGAAATAACCACCCATCTCGGGTGCAAAAAATATCACTGCACAGAAGAGGATCAGGAATCCAGCCACACCCACGATGTCCTTGACCGTGTAGTAGGGATGAAACGGAATACCGTCTTTCGGTTTGCCGTCCGCGCCCTTGTTGTTCTTGATCTCGATGCCATCCGGATTGTTCGAACCCACCTTGTGCAGCGCAACGATGTGAATAAAGACCAGGGCTGCCAGAATGAACGGTACCGCGAAATGGAAGGCGTAGAAGCGATTCAGAGTGACGTCGGATATCACGAAGTCACCGCGAATCCATATCGCCAGCTCCTCGCCCACGAAGGGCACGGCAGCAAACAGATTGACGATGACCTGCGCGCCCCAGAACGACATCTGGCCCCAGGGGAGGAGGTAGCCAAAGAACGCCGTAGCCATCATCGCCAGGTAGATGACCACACCGATGATCCACAGCAGTTCCCGCGGCTTACGGTGCGAACCGTACATCAGGCCGCGCAGCATGTGCAGGTAGATCACGATAAAAAAGGCCGACGCTCCGGTGGAGTGGATATAGCGGAGCAGCCAACCCCATTCCACGTCGCGCATGATGTACTCGACCGAGGCGAAGGCTTCGCGAGCATCCGGTTTGTAGCTCATGGCCAACCAGATACCGCTGACAATCTGAATCACCAGCACCAGCATCGCCAGGGAGCCGAAGAAGTACCAGAAATTGAAGTTCTTGGGGGCGTAATACTCGGTCAGATGCTCGCGCATCGTCTTGCTGAGCGGGAAACGCTCATCAATCCAGCCAAGCAGGCCGCTACTCTTCTCGTCCATCAGGCGGCTCCCTTGTCTTCACCCACCAGAATGCGGGTATCGCTGAGGAAATGGTACGGAGGAACCACCAGATTGGTGGGTGCCGGCACTCCGGCGTAGACCCGACCGGCGAGGTCGAACTTCGAACCGTGGCAGGGACAGAAAAAGCCACCCTTCCAGTCGCTGCCGAGATCGGCGGGGGCCATTTCGGGGCGAAAAGTGGGCGAACAGCCGAGGTGGGTGCAAATACCGATCAACACTGCGTACTCCGCCTTGATGGAGCGGTACTCGTTCCTGGCGTATTCAGGCTGCTGCCGTTTCTCCGAGTCGGGATCGGCAAGGATATCGGTCAAACCCGACAGATCCGCAAGATTCTCTTCGGTACGGCGCACGATCCAGACCGGCTGGCCACGCCATTCAACGACGATCATCGCGCCGGGTTCCAACTTCGAGATGTCCGCCTCGACCGGCGCACCGGCCGCCCGGGCGCGGGCACTGGGTTGCAACGAAGAGAGAAAGGGAACAACGGCAAACGCTGTCCCAACTGCTCCAACTACCGATGTGGCGGCAGTGAGGAATCGACGTCGGCCGGGGTCGACAGCCACGATACTGCTCATCCGGATCACTCCAAGGTTGGGTCGCTCACGGGAGCGCTGTGAATGCAATCGCGCACTGGCGTGAGCGCATAGACGGCACAGATGCAAAAACAGCCGCGATTATCGGGAATGTGCCAGGTCGGGTCAAGAAAGCACCTTGGATTCCAACCAAAATCGAGTAAAACGGCTCGCAATGCGCGAACTTAGACGGAAAATCCAGCAAAACACACCTCTCGATAGGGGTAGATGTTCGCCATGCTTTACACATGCCTATGCAGGGTTGTCGATATCGACAAATCGATGCTCCAGCTGAAAGCGCTCAGCCAGATGCGTGCCGAGAGCCTCCACCCCACCTCGCTCGGTGGCATGATGCCCGGCAGCGAAATAGTGGATACCGAGTTCTCGTGCGGCATGGACTGTGGGTTCCGAAATCTCACCGCTGATATAGGCGTCCAATCGCGCCGCCGCCGCGAGCTCGATCATCCCCTGCGCCGCACCGGTGCACCAGCCGATGGTTGCAATGCGGTCACCGCCGCCCGGGATATGGAGTGGCGTTCGTCCCAGGGCGGATGCCAGGCGCGCGCCGAACTCCCGGGGTGTGGATGGCGGGGTCAGTCGGCCCTGAAAAACCAGCTCTGGTCCGTTTTGACCCGCCACTCTACCCGTTACTTCGATGCCCAACCGCCTGGCGAGTTGCGCGTTGTTTCCCAACTCCGGATGCCCATCCAACGGGAGATGGTAGGCAAGAAGGTTGATGTCGTTATCAAGCAACAGTTTAAGCCGCTGTCGTCTCATGCCCGTCACAACCGGATCCTCGCCCTTCCAGAAATAGCCGTGATGCACGAGCAGCGCATCGGCGCCAAACTCAACAGCCGCCTCCAGCAGTGCCTGGCTGGCCGTCACGCCGGTCAACAGGCGCTGGACGGTGGCACGACCCTCCACCTGCAAGCCGTTGGGGGCGTAATCGTCATAGGCGTGAATCTGCAACAGATCAGCCAGATAGCCCAGCAATGCGCTTCGTTCGATCATCGATCAAGACTCCATGGTCACTTGCGTAGGGTTGCTACGAACCTGGCGGAACCGAATAATGTATTGCCCTGTACCCCAGATTACCCGCCGCAATGAGAATCAACCAAACCCTTCGCTTTTTCTTACAGGCCGCCACGGTAGGCCTTGCAGCGGCCTTCGTCATTCTGTTTCTCAATCCGGAACTCCTCGGTAACCAGCGCCCCACCGTCGAGATCCGTCGGGCTCCACCATCGGGCGCCGTGCCACCCGGTGCCGCCGCGCCAACCGCCGCCGCCAATATCCGGGATCTGTCATTTGCCGCAGCGGTGGAGGCAGCGGCGCCGTCTGTGGTCAACATCTTCACCCAGAAACTGGTGAGGGAACGCAGCAATCCGCTGCTCGACGATCCCGTGTTCCGCCGTTTTTTTGGCAACAACCTCCCTGCCCCCCAGGAGCGGATGCAAAACAGCCTGGGATCAGGCGTCATCATCAGCCCCCAGGGTTACATACTGACCAACTATCACGTCATTCAGGGGGCTGATGATGTCGTTGTACTGTTAAGGGACGGGCGCACCGAGGTCGCGCAGCTGGCCGGCAGCGACCCGGAAACGGATCTGGCGGTGTTGCAGATCCCGCTCGACGGCCTGCCCAGCATTACGCTCGGCAATTCCGATCTGTTGCGGGTTGGCGATCTGGTGCTGGCGATTGGCAATCCTTTTGGCGTTGGACAAACGGTGACCATGGGGATTGCCAGCGCGACCGGTCGCAACCGGCTGGGCATCAACACCTTTGAAAACTTCATTCAGACCGATGCCGCCATCAATCCTGGCAACTCAGGGGGTGCTCTGATCAACCTGCGGGGAGAGTTGGTGGGCATCAACACGGCGATCTTTTCCCGCTCGGGTGGCTCGCAGGGAATAGGCTTCGCGATACCCGCTCAGCTGGCAGCCGATGTGATGCGGCAGATCATCGAGCAGGGTCGTGTGGTGCGCGGTTGGCTGGGCATAGAAGCGCGCGACCTGCCCCCGGAGATCGCCGCCTCCCAGGGCTTCGAGAACGTGCAAGGTGTCGTCGTCACCAATCTGGTGCGGGATGGCCCGGCCCACCTGGCCGGTATTCAACCCGGTGATCTGCTCACGCACATCGACGGAGAACCGATTCCTAACACGCGCTCGGTGCTGGATCGCGTAACCCGCCAACAGCCCGGCACGCGCATTCTGATCAGCGCATCCCGCGCCGGAGAACGTTTCGCGGTACAGGCCACGATTCGCGAGCGTCCCATCTCCCGATCCGAATAGCGTTCGCGCAGCGTCGCAGGTGGAACGGCCTAGCTATCACGCCCGTAGACGTCATCGAACCGCACAATGTCATCCTCGCCCAGGTAAGTGCCGGATTGCACCTCGATCAGCTCAAGCGCCACCTTCCCGGGATTCTCCAGGCGGTGGCGTACTCCCAGGGGTATGAAGGTCGATTCGTTCTCTCCCAGGAGAAACACCTCATCGCCGCGTGTCACCCGTGCTGTGCCACGCACTACGATCCAGTGCTCGGCGCGATGATGATGCATCTGTAACGACAGTGATGCATTGGGATTAACGGTAATACGCTTGACCTGGAAGCGCTCGGCCTGATCTACCCCTTCGTAGCTGCCCCAGGGCCGGTATACCCGCCGATGCAACGTCGCCTCGGTACGCCCGTCAGTCTTTAACTGAGTGACGAGTTTCTTGACCTCCTGGACTCGATCCTTGTGTGCCACCAGCACCGCATCCGCCGTCTCGACCACGACGCAGTCGCGCAGCCCGACCGTGGCGATCAGACGACTGCTGCCGTGAAGGTAGCTGTCCCGCGTATCCTCGATGAGCACATCGCCCTGCATCACGTTTCCGTTGGCATCCTGCTTTCCGATCTGCCACAGCGCCGACCACGCGCCCACGTCGTTCCATCCCGCTGACAAAGGAACGACTTTTACCCTGTCGGCCTTCTCCATCACTGCAAAATCCACGGAATCCGCGGGCGAGGATTTAAAGCAGACGGCATCCGGACGAACGAAATCGCGATCCCCGCTCCGCTTGGCGAAAGCGTCGCGGCAGGCTGCGGCGATCGCGGGAGCGTGCCGTTCGAGCTCTTCCAGATAACGTGCCGCCTTGAAGACGAACATGCCGCTGTTCCAAAGGTATTCGCCACAGCGCACGTAGCCTTCGGCAGTCGCGAAATCGGGTTTCTCCACGAACTCCGCCACCGGGTAGGCGCGACTTGTATCATCAGGCGTCCCGGCAAACCGAATATAACCGTATCCGATCTCCACCTTGTCCGGTACGACGCCAAACGTAATCAGATCCCCCTGTGCAGCGGCCTGTGCCGCGGTGGCAATCGCCCGGCGCAGCGCTTCCTCATCGCGTATCACATGGTCGGCCGGCAGCACCAGGAGCAGTGGATCCTCTTGATCCAGCAATGCATGCAACGCGGCCAGCGCAATGGCCGGCGCGGTATTGCGCCCTTCCGGCTCCAGCAGAATCACGGAGGGTGGCCGATCGGCGCGACGCAGCTGTTCGGCCACCAGAAAACGATGCTCTTCATTGCAGACAACCAGCGGTTGCCCAACGCCTTCCAGCCCGTCGAGCCTGCGTACCGTTTGCTGCAGCATGCTGCGCTCTTCCACCAGGGGAAGAAACTGCTTCGGGTGAAGCTCGCGCGACAACGGCCAAAGACGACTGCCGGATCCACCTGAGAGTATGACGGGTACGATCATGATTACGACTTCCTTTTTTTGGATGGCTCCAGTGGAGCCAACGCCATTATAACCAGGGTCGCGCCTGCCGGATGGCCTGGGTTACACTCGGGCGCTCGCGGCGCTTGAACCGCGATCCTGGAGAGGAGCGACACGTGGGGCAGCGCGGTATTCTAGTCACAGGTGGTGCCGGCTACATCGGCAGTCATGTGGTCAGGCAATTGGGGGAACGCGGCGAACGGTTGGTTATTCTCGACAATCTGTCGACCGGCCGGCGCGATGCCGTGCTGCATGGCGAACTGATTGTCGGTGATACCGGCGATCGAGCAACGGTACTGAGACTTCTGCGTGAGCACGATGTCGAAACCGTACTGCACTTCGCCGCGCATACCATCGTTCCCGAATCCGTCGCCGATCCACTCAAGTATTACGGCAACAACACCTGTTCGACCCGCAACCTCCTGCAGTGCTGCAGCGAAACCGGTGTGAGCCACTTTGTTTTCTCCTCCACCGCCGCGGTCTACGGCATACCGCCCGACGGGCTCGCGGAAGAAAGTTCCCCCACCGCTCCCATCAACCCCTACGGCACCTCGAAACTAATGAGCGAATGGATGCTGCGTGACCTCGCTGCGGCCACCGATCTGCGCTACGTCGCGCTGCGCTACTTCAATGTTGCAGGTTGCGATCCTCAGGCCCGTATCGGACAGTCGACGCCCAAGGCCACTCTGCTGGTCAAAGTCGCCTGCGAAGCGGCCGTAGGCAAACGCAAGCAGTTGGCGGTCTTCGGTACCGACTACGCAACCCCGGACGGAACCGGCGTACGGGACTATATCCATGTCGAGGATCTTGCCGACGCCCATCTCAAGGCTGTGGACTATCTTCGTAAAGGAGGGCTCTCCACGACGTTGAACTGCGGCTACGGTCACGGCTACAGCGTGCGCGAAGTGATTGGGATGGTCGAAAAAGTCGCGGGGCACGCCTTACCCGTCAATGAACAACCGCGGCGTGCAGGTGACCCCGCTACACTGGTCGCGAAAGCCAATCGGGTGCGAAAGGTCCTGGGTTGGTCTCCCCGCTACGACTCGCTGGAAACCATCGTCCGCACATCGCTGGCCTGGGAGAAGAAACTGAACACCGACTGATACGCTTTGCGCCGCTACTCCTTGGGCGGTGTTCGCAGTTCGATAGCTTTACGCAATTTATGCGCAATGATGATGGAGTACTCACTGACCCGGCGGCACTCGGCCTCAGTCAAACCGCGGGTTTTGGCCTTTTTCAGCAATCCTCGCCACGGGCGGCGCAAGTAGGGGGGGATGACATCCTGATAACGCACGCCCAGCGCCTTGGCCCGCAGTCGCAAATCCGTCGTCTGGACATAACCTTCCGGACGACGATCCTCGAGCAACCACTGCAAAGGTTGAATCACCACGGGGCCCTCGGCGGGCAAGCGCTTGCCGCTCCGCGCGCGCGGCTTCGGAATCTCGGCTTCCAGCTGAAGATCCGCGCCTGAGGGTTCGAGATTGTCGTCTTCCACACTAACTCCCGCTGATCGACCCTGCGTTTTGTCTGGTCTCATCAAGAGGGCCAACACCGGGCATCCGCATAGTGTTAACAGGCCCTGAGCCAGTCGAACGTATCTAATCTTGACTGACGATACAAGAACCGTTCTCTACCCTGCCCAAAATCTTGCTGTTTAAACGATCTGACCATTAGCCAAGTGGCAGCTGGCATCAGACAAACTGATTGATCACAGGTGTATTCACCGATGTTTTCTGCATCCCAGTTGCTATAATCGCCGCTCTTTGTAGAAACCGCTCGAAAAGCGAGGCTGGAAAAAACATTACGTTCCTTCAGTCTCCAACTCTAAAGAGCCTTTGAAAACGATGCTGGAGAGGAATTATTCGCCATGGAAACCGTTGCCGTCGTTGGTCTCGGCTATGTAGGGCTGCCTTTGGCGGTCGCGCTCGGCAAGCTTCGCCCCACCGTGGGTTTTGATCCCAACACCGCCAAGGTCGAAAGCTATCTGCGCTATTGCGACCCTACCGGAGAGGTGAGCGAGGAGTCGCTGCGTGCGGCAAAGCGGCTGCGCTGCTCGACCGACCCGGCGATACTCAGCGAGGCTGAACTCATTATCGTAGCGGTGCCCACCCCTATCGGCAGCGCCCATCAACCCGACTTCTCTCCTCTGATAGCGGCCAGCCGCACCGTGGGCCAGCATATGCGCCGCGGCGCCACGGTCATCTATGAGTCCACCGTCTATCCAGGCGCAACGGAGGAGATCTGCGTCCCGGTGCTGGAACAGAATTCAGGGTTGCGCTGGATGGAAGACTTCCATGTCGGTTATTCACCCGAGCGCATCAATCCGGGCGACCAGGAGCACCGCCTCGAGACGATTGTTAAAGTGGTATCGGGTGACGATGCGGCAACCCTGGAAAAGGTTGCGCAGCTTTACGAGCAGGTCGTCACCGCGGGCGTACATCGTGCATCCAGCATCAAAGTGGCCGAGGCGGCCAAGGTCATTGAGAACACCCAGCGTGATCTCAACATCGCCCTGATGAATGAATTGGCGCTCATCTTTAGCAAACTGGACCTCGATACCACGGAGGTGCTGCAGGCAGCAGGCACCAAATGGAACTTTCTGCCCTTCCGTCCGGGGCTGGTTGGCGGACACTGCATCGGGGTCGATCCCTACTATTTGACGCACAAGGCCGAGATGGTGGGCTATCACCCGCAGGTGATTCTGGCCGGCCGGCATATCAACGACAGCATGGGCAAGTTCGTTGCTGAACAGGCGATCAAGCAGGTCATAAAAAACGGGCACTGCGTCAAGGACTCGCGAATTGCGGTACTCGGGGTAACATTCAAAGAGAACTGCCCCGATACGCGCAACTCCCGTGTCATAGACGTCGTGGAGGAGCTGCAGTCTTTTGGCGTCAATGTCCTGGTCCACGATCCCATGGCCGACCCACACGAGGTACAGCACGAGTACGGGCTGCAACTTGCGAAATGGGAGGATCTGAAAGATCTGCAGGCCATCGTGCTGTGTGTCGCTCACGCACACTACCTGCAGCTACCGCTGTCCGATTTTCAGGCTTTAGCAGCAAGTCCGGCTGCCTTTGTCGATGTCAAATCCGCCCTTGACCGCGAGGCCCTTGAGCAGATGGGTTTTTCGGTGTGGCGCCTCTGATCCCCGATCAAAATTGAGATTATCGCTATGAAGATACTGATCACCGGCGCGGCAGGTTTCATCGGTAACGCCCTGTCTCTGCGCCTTGTCGAGCGTGGCGACGAGGTCGTCGGCCTCGACAACCTGAACGACTATTACGACGTCTCTTTGAAGGAGACCCGACTCAAGCGCCTGGCCGGCAATGATCGGTTCCGTTTCGTCAAACTCGATATCGAAGACCGTGAAGGAATGGCCAGGTTGTTCGCGGCAGAGCGCTTCGATCGCGTGATGCATCTCGCAGCACAGGCCGGGGTGCGTTACTCGATCGAGAACCCCTACGCCTACATCGATAGCAATCTTGTCGGCTTTGGAAATATTCTTGAGGGTTGCCGACACACTGCGGTCGAACACCTGGTCTACGCCTCCACCAGCTCCGTGTATGGTGCCAACACCCAGCAGCCGTTTTCCGAACACGACGGCTGCAATCACCAGGTATCGCTCTACGCCGCCACCAAAAAAGCCAATGAAGTGATGGCACACAGCTATGCTCACCTCTTCAAGCTGCCCAGCACCGGGTTGCGCTTCTTTACCGTTTACGGGCCTTGGGGACGACCCGACATGGCCCTGTTCAAATTCACCAAAGGTATCCTGGCCGGCGAACCCATTCCGGTTTTCAACCGCGGCCAGATGGTACGCGACTTCACCTACATCGACGACATCGTCGAAGGTATCGTTCGCACCATCGACAGCACCGCCGCTGCCAATCCCGAGTGGTCGAGTGACGCGCCCGATCCGGCCACCAGCTACGCGCCATGGCGCGTATTCAATATCGGCAACAACCAGTCGGTGTCGCTGATGCACTACATCGAGACACTGGAGAAATGCTTGGGCAAAAAGGCTCAACTGGATTTGCTGCCCATGCAGCCTGGGGATGTTCCTGCGACGCTCGCGGATACCACCGCCCTGGAGGCGGGTGTCGGCTTCAAGCCCGACACACAGGTCGAGGCCGGCATCAAGGCATTTGTCGACTGGTATCTGGACTATTACGGCAACAGTTAAGTAGGTCGGCGCAAGCACCTGGCGAAGAACAATCCCCAGCCAAGTGATCCACACAGTGGAAACGTCCATCCCTTTGCGGTATACCTCCCCCAACACTCCTCGATCACTGTGGCCAACATGGGCGAATCACAAGAGAATATTCCATCGTGCGGCGTCCTTCGCAGGGAGCCCATCTTCAACCGGGAGTTGGAGATGGTTGCAACAGCGCTCACTTTTCTATCATGCGATCCACAATCGCCATTCACACCCGCGGCGCTCGAACAGGGTTTGCGGCTGCTCAACGAGGTAACCGAAGACCCGGTTTTCGGGACACTACCGACCGTTGTGGATGTACCTGCGCAGTCCCTGGACGCACTGCTCGACCTGCCCTGGCCTCTGCCCACAAAGATTCTGCGTATCAAAGGTGGCAAAACCGCAATTGACGACTATCGCGGATCCCTTGCCACGCTCGCTCAACAAGGTTTTGAATACATCCTGGACCGTGGAACCGGACCGGGCGAGATGGAGTTGAAACCGAAATTCTGGGCAGTCAAGGGGAAAACCTCCGCGTCAGACACCACAGGTTCTCCAGCACATGCGCCTTTATGGTCGACCCAGATCGATACCCGGGAAGAGTTTCAGGGCTGCGTCGAGAACCCTTCCACGACGTGGTTCTCCGGCCGGTTCTGGAAACGTCCCGAGGTCAAAGCGCAGCGCTCGCTTCCGGCAAGCCAGGTTGGATCGTTGCGCCTGCTCGCCCAACTGCAAAATCCCGACGTCGACGTCAACGACGTCGAACGAATCATCAGTTGCGATACAACATTGACCTACAAACTGCTGAAACTCCTCAACTCCGCGTTCTTCGTTTCACCCAGTCGCGTGGAGTCCATCCACCACGGTGTGAATTTCTTTGGCCTGCAACGCATAAAGAACTGGGCCACCGTCATCGTAATGAACTCGGTGGATTTCCGTCCCCGGGAAATCCTGCCACTCGGCGCCTACCGGGCACACCTCGCCGAGACGCTTGCACAGGCATTGAAGCGTCCCAATGCACCGCAATACTATCTGGTAGGGTTATTCTCGGTGCTCGATGCACTTTTCGATTGCGAGATGGAGCAGTTCATAGCACCGCTGAATCTCCACGAAGAGATCGTGCGCGCCTTGCTTGTCCACGAAGGCCCCTACGGGGAGCTGCTGAAATGGGTCATCAGCGCTGAGGATGGAAAGCCCGACTGGAGCGACGTATCGCTGCCGCTGCAGGGACTCGATCTGATGCGCCTGCAGTTGGAAGCGCAGATCTGGACCAACGAGTTCTGCCACTGCCTGCGCGGCCAGTAACCAGCCTTTGGAAAAGGCTCGCCACGCTCTTCACTACCATGGCGAGCCTTCAGCGCGTTCAGGCGGTTGCACGCTCGGCGACGCTTATCACCACACCGTTCTCGTCCGCACTCACCTGGATGGTATCGCCGCTCTGGAATCGCCCGGCGAGAATGGCCTGCGCCAGCGGGTTCTCCAGTTGCTGCTGGATCGCCCGTTTCAGCGGCCGGGCACCGTATACGGGATCGAAACCCGCCGCGCCCAACTGATCGAGCGCCGCCTCGTCGACAACGATTTCGATATCGCGTTCGCTCAGGCGTTTGCGCAGATACGACAGTTGGATTTGCGCGATGGCCCGGATCTGCTCTTTGACCAACGGATGAAAGACCACTACCTCATCTAGCCGGTTGATGAACTCAGGCCGGAAATATTGCCCGACGATCGCCATCACCGAGGATTTCATCTGGTCATAGTTCTCCTCGCCCGCCAGACTCTGGATCACATCGGAACCGAGGTTGGAGGTCATCACGATCACGGTGTTGCGGAAATCCACGGTGCGACCGTGCCCGTCGGTCAACCGGCCGTCGTCGAGCACCTGCAGCAACACGTTGAAGACATCCGGGTGCGCCTTCTCCACCTCGTCGAGTAGAATCAACGAGTAGGGTTTGCGCCGCACCGTTTCGGTGAGATAACCGCCCTCTTCATAGCCGACATACCCTGGCGGTGCGCCGATCAGTCGCGCTACCGAGTGCTTCTCCATGAACTCGGACATATCAACGCGCACCATCGCCTCCTCGGTATCGAAAAGAAACGTCGCCAGCGCCTTGCACAGTTCGGTCTTGCCGACACCGGTAGGGCCGAGGAACAGGAACGAGCCGTTGGGCCGGTTGGGATCGGAAAGACCGGCGCGCGAGCGGCGAATGGCGTTGGCCACCGCGACGACCGCCTCGTCCTGACCCACCACCCGCTGGTGAATCGCCTCTTCCATGCGCAGCAGCTTGTCGCGCTCGCCCTCCATCATCTTACTCACCGGGATGCCGGTCCACTTCGAGACCACCTCGGCGATCTCCTCGTCGCTGACCTTGTTGCGCAGCAATTTCATATCAAGCATCTCGGCCTGCGCCGCCATATCAAGCTGGCGCTCCAGTTCGGGAATGCGCCCGTACTGCAGCTCGGACATGCGCCCCAAATCCTGCGCACGCTTGGCCGCCTCAAGCTCGAGGCGTGACCGCTCCAACTCCTCCTTGATATGTGCCGCTCCCTGCAACGACGCCTTCTCCGCCTTCCACACCTCTTCCAGATCCGAAAATTCACGCTCCAATTTATCGATCTGCTGTTGCAGGTCGCCCAGCCGTTTGCGCGAAGCCTCGTCGCTCTCTTTGGCCACCGCCTCGCGTTCGATCTTGAGCTGAATCAGGCGTCGTTCCAGGCGATCCATTTCCTCGGGTTTGGAATCCATCTCGATACGGATCCGACTCGCCGCCTCGTCCACCAGATCGATAGCCTTGTCGGGCAGCTGGCGATCGGCGATGTAGCGATGCGAAAGCATCGCCGCCGCGACGATGGCCGGGTCGGTGATCTCGACACCGTGGTGCACTTCGTAGCGCTGCTTGAGGCCGCGCAGGATGGCGATGGTATCTTCGACACTGGGCTCCTCCACCAGTACCTTCTGAAAACGCCGCTCCAGCGCCGCGTCCTTCTCGATGTACTGGCGGTATTCGTCGAGCGTGGTGGCCCCGACACAGTGCAGCTCGCCGCGCGCCAGTGCCGGTTTGAGCATGTTACCCGCGTCCATCGCGCCTTCGGCCTTGCCGGCGCCGACCATGGTGTGCAGCTCGTCGATGAAGAGGATGATCTGCCCCTCCTGCTTGACGAGATCGTTGAGCACCGCCTTCAAGCGCTCCTCGAATTCGCCGCGGTACTTGGCACCGGCGATCAGCGCGCCCATATCAAGCGCCAGCAGGCGTTTGCCCTTCATCCCCTCGGGTACCTCGCCGTTGACGATGCGCTGCGCGAGCCCCTCGACGATGGCGGTCTTGCCGACGCCGGGCTCGCCGATCAGCACCGGGTTGTTCTTGGTGCGTCGCTGCAGCACCTGGATGGTGCGCCGGATCTCGTCGTCGCGGCCGATCACCGGATCGAGCTTGCCCTGCTCGGCGCGCTCGGTGAGATCGATGGTGAACCGCTCCAGCGCCTGGCGCTGTTCCTCGGCGTTGGGATCATCGACCGACTGCCCGCCGCGCACCTCTTCGATGGCCTTCTCGATCGCTTCCTGCGACGCCCCGGCATCGCGCAGCAACTGACCCAGATTTCCCTTGTCCTGCGTCGCCGCGAGGACGTAGAGCTCGGAGGTGATGTACTGATCCTTGCGCTGCTGCGCGAGTTTGTCGGTGACGTTGAGCAAGCGACCGAGTTCGTTGGAGATATGAACCTCGCCCGCCGTACCCTCGACCCGCGGCAACCGGTCCACCGCCTGGCCAATGGCGCTGCGCAGCTGCTGCACCCGCGCGCCCGCCTTGGTCAGCAAGCCACGCACCGTGCCGCCCTCCTGATCGAGCAGGGCCTGCATCAGGTGCTGGGGCTCGATGAACTGGTGATCGTGGCCAACGGCCAGCGACTGCGCTTCAGCCAGCGCCATTTGAAACTTGGTGGTCAATTTGTCCATTCGCATCCGTAAAACCCTCTGTCGTCTGTTCGGTGCGCCGAAATCTACTCTACAGATAGGGCTTTACGCCCTGAATTCAAGAGGCATGGGTGCCCTGCGGTGGCCGGCCACGATGCTGGCGCTGCCAGTGTCCTTCGATCTGCCCCGCCAATCGATGCAGAAACGCGTGCTCCTCTCCCGCCTCGCACTGCAGTAACGGAAAGGCCCGTAGGCGTGCTCTGCTGCGCAGCCACAAGGCGGCGACCACAAACCCCTGTCCACGCACTCCCTCGATGCGCAGCGGCACCACCGGGCACCCCGTCAGGCGGGCCAATGCCGCGACGCCCCCCTTCAGTTTGCGGTGCGGTTCATGATCCAGATGGATACCACCGTGGGGAAAGAGCGCGACTACCTCGCCGGAACGCAACGCCCGCAGCGCGTCTCTCAACGCGCGCTCCGGGCGCGCCGCGCGATCGACGGGAATGCAGCCGCCCCAGCGGAACAGCCAGTGCAGCCCAAGCCGTTGGTACTGTTCACGCGCAATAATGAATCGCAACGGGCGTCGAGAGGAGGCAATCAACAGCAGCGGATCAAGACCGGAAACGTGGTTGGCAACGACGATCGCACCGCCGTGACTCGGCAACGGCACCGTATCCGCACGCAGCCGGTGGTAGCGCCGGCAAAACAGCCGGATCAGTCCGTCGATGCGATTGAGCCCGCGCGCCCCCCAGTCAGTACCCGCCCGACATTCCAGCTGGTGCAACCAGCGCGGCAACGCGATCCATGCCAGCCCAAGGCACAGCAGGGCCAGCGTCGCAAAGCCAACCAGCACACCCACTGGACTCAAGAATCTGCTCGCGCCGCGGCGCGTCCGCGCTGTTCATCGATCCCCCACAGCGATACCAGACCGAGCACGAAGAAGGTCACGGTCGAGAGGATGGCCAGGCGGTGATTGCCTCCGGTCAGATAGCCGATCACGCCGTAGCTTACCGGCCCGATTATCGCGGCGAGCTTGACGGCAAGGCCCCACAGTCCGAAGAACTCGGCGGTGCGGCGCGGCGGGGTGAATTGTCCGATCAGGGCGCGTCCGGCGGACTGGCTCGCCCCCATCGCGATGCCCACCAGATTGGCAACCACCCAGAATCCGGCGCGGCTAGTCCCGGCGTAAGCGAGTACCGTGGCGGCTATCCAGATCACCAGCGTGAGCGAGAGCGTGGGCAGGGAACCCAGCCGGTCCTGCACGCGCCCGAAGACAAAGGCGCCGACCGCCGCAGTAACGTTGACCACCAGAATCAGCCCGATGGTCTCGCTCTGTTCGAAACCCATCACCTCCTGTGCGTAGACGGCGGCCAGAACCACCACGGTCGCGATACCCGAGTGATAGAGCACCAGCGTGAAGAGAAACCGGAACAGATCGCGAAACCGGTGCCTCTCGTGCAGGGTGCGGCCCACACGGCGCCAGCCTTCACCGAAATAGACCACGAACCGCTCCGGCCGCAACGTGTCGGGCACCGCACGCTCGCGTAGCCAGAGGAAGGTCGGAAGGGCGGCCGCGAGAAAACAGACCGCGACGATCAGCAGGATCACCGGCACGTACTGCTCGGCCCCGTGCCCCGCCCCCCGGGCCCAGAAGAGATAGCCGAGACAGGCGCCCAGTACCAGCACGCCCCCAACGTAGCCGATCGCCCACCCGAAAGCTGAGATGCGACCCATCTGCTCGGGAGGGGCAATCTCGGGCAGAAAGGCGGCGATCAGATTCTCGCCTACCGCAAACATAAACGCCGAACCGATCACCAGCGCCACCGCCCAGCCCACCTCGCCGGGCCCCGCCAATCCCAGGGCAGCGGTAAAGAGGGCGCACCCCAGCGTCGCAATCAGGAGAAACCGCTTTTTATGAGCACCGTGATCGGCCAGCGCCCCCAGCAACGGCGCGGTGAGCAACGCCAAACCGTTGGCGGTACCGATGGCCAGCGTCCACAGCAGCGTCCCCTGGCCGGGCGCAAACCCGGCCGCGGGACCCGCGATGACGGCGACAAAATAGGCGTTGTAGACAGCGGTCAGCACCACCGTGGTGTAACCGGAGTTGGCAAAGTCGAAGCTCGCCCAAGCCCAGATTTCGCGCCGGGCTACCAAACCGGTGGTGATGCTCATTGTCCTCCGTGGGCCGCTTTGACCGGCACCTTGGGTTTCCGATAGACCTTGCGGCGAAACAGGTCATTGCGGCGGCTGACCAGGCGATCGAGAAACAGCAACCCATCGAGATGGTCGATTTCGTGCTGCACGGCACGCGCTTCGAACCCCTCCATCCGGTAGTGGCGCAATTCGCCGCGTTCGTCCAGCGCCTGGAGCGCAATGCGCTCGGCGCGCACCACGTTCCCGGTGTAATCGGGTACCGACATACACCCTTCGCGGCCCACGGCCAGGCCCTCCCACTCGATGATCTCTGGATTGATCAGCACCATGCGGCCGTGATTCCTGAGTTTTGGCCTGGCGGAAATATCGACGATCGCAATGCGTTGAAAACGGCCCACCTGCGGAGCCGCGATACCCACTCCGCCAGGGCCGGCGCGCAGGGTTGCTTCGAGGTCGGCGACAAACTTCCACAACTCGTCATCGATGGTTGCAACCGGTGTCGACAACTGCTTCAGACGCGCATCCGGATACACCAGTAGATCAAGCACCGCCATCGCTTAACCGATGAGTGTATCGACGGAGGAGATGCTGATGTCGACCCCCTCCCGGGCGATCACGTCCACCGCTGACTCGAGTGCACCCACACCCTCGGTGGCAACGCCTTCGATGTGCATGATGTAGATCGGCGACTCGGCCGTACCCGCCACGTCAGACTCCAGATCAAGAATATTCAGGCCGGCCCCGGCCAAGGCGCCGGTCACCTGGGCGACGATGCCGGCCCGGTCAGCGCCGGAGACAGTGATGCGCACATCCGGTAGAACATGCTGGTGCAACTGCCCCGCAATGGCATCAATATGCAGGTGCAAGCCCAGCGACTCCACCACCGGGGCGAGCATGGTCTGCACCTGTTTCGCAGCGCCGTCGCTGTTGACCATCAGCATGGTGGTAAAGCTGCCGCCGAGGCGCATCATCGACGCTTCACCCAGATTGCAACCACCCTCAAACAGCGCAGCGGTGACTTTGGCGACGATGCCGGGACGATCCTCGCCGACCAGCGTCAACATGTACCAGTGTTTCACTCAATTCTCCTCAGCACCGCTGCCGCGCAAATTTCAGCGCTTGATACGGGTGATTTTCGAGCCCTCGAAGGTGAGGTTGTACATCAGACCCTTGTTGGAAAAAATGAAGCCGATAATCGGTTTTCTCGTGGTTTCGGTATCGATCTCACCACCCGCGCCCAGGGTGGCCAGCGCCACGCTGCCGTCCACCCCGGCCTTCCACCCATCGCTATTGCGAAAATCCCGTAGCGCCTTCTCGGTCATGAAGAGGATGATCTGCGATTTGACCTGCACGCCGAGCTGCAATCCGATCGAGGCGGCGGCGGTGTTGTAGTAACCCAGCGTCTTGCCACCCACGCGCAATGCCCCGTCGCCGTATTCCCCACCGATCCCGATGCCGGCTTTCACCACCTCCGGAAACACCAGCATGCCGGCGGCTTTCCCCGCCAGCTCGCGCCCACCCTTGACCTCCGCGTAAAAGGTCTTGATGGTCGCGTTGACCTTGGCATTGATCTCGGCCTTGGAGGCTGCTTGAGCCGGGCTCAGCACCAAACCCAGGCACAGACTGGCAATTGTCCATTGCATCAACTTCATGGCGCTCCTCCGCAACTGATCTGATTTAGGGAATTCTGATTAAATCTGTTCAGATAAGAGTGGTGTTCAGAGGCAGCGAGTTCAAGGCGGAAAGTGCGGGTAATAGCCCGCTATTGCCAAGCTCTCCAACACTGAAATCGCCGCTTCCGGACAACAGAATCACTGAACACGATTTAATCAGAGGTTCCCTTGGGTCCCGATGGTAACCCGCACGCAAAGCAGGCGTCACCCGCCCTCCGACATCCGACCCCTACGCCAGCCAGATCAGACTCGCCGAACGGCCCGTTACACCATCGCGTCGATAGGAGAAGAAGTGATCGCGCTCGGTATGCGTGCAACGGTCTCCCCCATAAACCGCCTCGACGCCACACGCTTCCAGCCGCTGGCGGGCCAGGGCGTAGAGATCCGCCAGCCAATGCCCGCTGCGGTTCGCCGTAAAGGCCGCCGCGGCCTGGGTATCGTGATCCACCATGACCGCCCGCACCTCTTCGCCTACTTCAAAAGCCAGCGGACCGATGGCGGGACCCAACCACGCCATCACCTCCCCGCCACGGCAGCCAAGCGCCTCGACACCCGCCTCCAGCACCCCTGCCGCCAGTCCACGCCAGCCGGCATGCAGCGCGGCGACACGGCGCCCCTGCCGATCGCAGAGCAGCACCGGCAGGCAGTCCGCCGTCAGCACAGCGCATACCGTTCCCCGGGCAGCGGTCCATGCGCCATCGGCCTGGAAGGCAGCGCCATTGCCCGCCTCCACCACGTCACGACCGTGAACCTGATTCAGCCAACAGGGTTCGGCGGGCAACTGCAGGAGATCGCGCAACCGCTTGCGATTGCGCGCCACATGGTCGGGATCGTCACCGACATGATCACCCAGGTTGAAGCTGGCGTAAGGGGGTTCGCTCACTCCGCCCAGGCGCGTGGTGGCAAACGCTCTGACCTGCGCCGGTGCCGGCCAATCAGGTCGAATCCACGCGGGATGACGCCTGCTCACCGGATGTTCGCCTCGGCCGCATCGCTCCTTAGCGTACCGAGCACGGCGCAGAAATCCTCGGGTGGCGAGACCTCCCAGGAGAGGATTTCACCGCTGACGGGATGGCACAGCGTCAGGCGCGTTGCGTGCAATGCCTGGCGGCGAAAACCCCGCAACGCCGTCGCCAGTGCATCGCCCGCCCCCTTGGGGATCCGCAGACGTCCACCATAGACAGGATCACCGACCAGCGGGTGGTGGATGTGTCCCATGTGCACGCGTATCTGATGGGTGCGTCCGGTCTCCAGGCGCACACGCACCAGAGTGTGGGCGCGAAACCGTTCTTCTACCCGGTAGTGGCTCACCGCATGACGGCCACCTGCGATCACGGCGATGCGTTTACGATCACCCGGGTGTCGGCCCAAAGGGGCGTCCACCGTGCCTCCCGCGGCCAACACGCCGTTCACCAGCGCCAGATACTCGCGTCCCACGCTGCGCGATTGCAGCTGGCGCACCAAATCGGTATGCGCCTCAAGGGTCTTCGCAACCACCAGCAGACCACTGGTTTCTTTATCGAGGCGATGAACGATTCCGGCACGCGGTACGGTCGCCAGCGCCGGGCAATGGTGCAACAGTGCGTTCTGCAAGGTGCCGTCCGGATTGCCCGCAGCCGGATGGACCACCAAACCTGCCGGCTTGTTGATCACCAACAGGGCGGCATCTTCGTACCTGATGTCCAGAGGAATTGCCTCGGCCCGCAGCGGCGACGCGGATTCAATCTCCGCCCGCACATGGACCAGTTCCCCCCCTGCGACCTTGTCCCGCGGGCGCGATATCTGTTGGTCGACATGCACCTGCCCGGCCCTGACCCAGGACTGCAGTCGGGCCCGCGAATACTCCGGAAAAAGTTCGGCCAGCGCCTGATCCAGACGCCTGCCGCCCAGGCGCTCGGGAATCTCAGCATGCAATTCGATGATGGGCACGGTCGTTTGCGGGTCTGGCAATGACAACAACTTTGCGGGGTTTCGGGATAGGGTATACTGCGCCCTTGATAAGCTCCAGGTTCCCAAGGCGTTTGATGGAAATCTCACACTCGTTCAGATCTGTCGTCATCACAATGCTGGTCACCCTCCTGGCGGGCTGCGCCTCTACCCCAGAGGAAGACATCACCCGTAACTGGACCGCCGCCCAGTTCTACACCGAAGCCAAAGCGGCGGTGAAAGCCGGCGAGTTTCAGAAGGGGATCAAGTACTACGAAACACTGGAGTCCCGATTTCCCTTTGGCCGCTATGCGCAACAGGCGCAGCTGGAAATCATCTACGCCTATTACCGCTACGACGAGCCCGACTCTTCCATCGCCGCGGCCGAGCGCTTCATCAAGATCAACCCCCTGCATCCCTATGTCGATTACGCGATGTACATGAAGGGTCTCGCCAATTTCAATCGTGGCGTTGGTTTTCTTGACCGTTGGTTGGAGGACACTTACTCCAAGCGTGACCAACAGGCGGCACGCGATGCCTATCGTGATTTCGAAGCGCTCATCGAAAAGTTCCCGGAGAGCCGCTACGCCGCCGATGCCAACAAACGGCTGGTCTATCTGCGCAACACGCTGGCCCTGCACGAGGTCCACGTGGGTCAGTACTACCTGGATCGCCGCGCATACGTAGCAGCAGCCAACCGGGCACGCCATGTCATCGAAAACTATCAGCAGACGCCGGCTGTTCCCGAAGCCCTGCTGCTGATGATTCGGGCCTACAATGCGTTGGAGCTGCACAACCTGGCCAATGACGCGCGCCGCGTACTGGCGCGCAACTTCCCGGACCGTCTGGGGGAGATCGAACCACAAGGCAAAGACAGCAGCAACTCCAACTAGAGCCGCGCACCGACACCGAGATTGGGGAGCAGGAGACCATGTGGGATTTTTTCGAAACCGTCAGACACCGCCACTCGGTGCGCAAATATCATTCCGACATGCCCGTCGAGGAGGAGAAGCTGCATGCCATTCTGGAAATGGCTTGTGCGGCACCTACGGCAGGCGATCTGCAATCCTACCGTATCGTGGTGGTGCGCGATCCGGATGCCCGTGATGCATTGTGCAAGGCCACCAAAGAGCAGGATTTTCTCTGCCAGGCGCCGGTGAGTCTCGTGTTCTGCGCCGATACCCAACGCGCTGCCGAAGAGTACGGCGAGCGTGGTAGAAACCTCTACTCCATACAGGATGCGACGATCTCAGCCGCGTATGCGCAACTTGCGATTGTTGCCGCGGGCCTGGGGACGGCGTGGGTGGGCTATTTTGACGAGGAACAGGTCAGCAAGGTCCTTGATCTGCAGGCCGGGGAGAAGCCCATCGCCATCATTTGCGTGGGCTATCCGGCCGAACTGCCCGAACCGACACCGCGCCGCCCGCTCGATCAGATCACCCGCACGATTTAGCGCGATCCGCGTACGGGGCTATCAGGAGGCCGGCAGGCTTGCCAGGACATCGCGGAGCGGTCGAATCCAGGGCCGGTCACGACGCAATTCGGCCGGTAACCCCTGCAAAGCAGCCCGCGCCTGCGGCAGATCGGCAAATAATCCAAACAACACCACATACCAGCGCGCGCCGTTAAGCCTGGTTTCAACGACACCGCTCTGCTCCGCCAGGCGATTTCGTTGTGCAAACTCGCCGAGGCTCTTGCGCGACGACCCCCCTACCAATTGAATGGTGTACTGCGAGCTGTCCTGGCGCCGCAACCAGGCGACTGAAAATGGTTCTCCATCATCGTCCGTCGCAGCGACTTCCGGGGCGGCACTGGTTACCGCAGCGGGCTCGGTGGCCGCCTGAAACACAGGCTCGGTCGACCCCTGCGCGGGTGGTACGCTGACCTCCGCACTCGCCGTGGCTGGCGAATGAGGGTCAGGTGCAGCAGGAGCCTCGACAACAGCGACCGTGTTCCCGGTCCGTTCCGCCGGTGGTGCGTTGGCCGCGACACGTCCCTCCAGCAACGCCAGCGCCTGCCTCGCCTTCGCATTGCCTTGCGCGGCTGCCATCCGGAACAACTCCATGGCACGCGCCCTGTCTCCCAGTACACCTTGACCCCGATAGTAAAGGTAACCCAGCGCATACTGCCCCCGGGGATCGCCCTGCCGCGCCAGCACTATCAACCTTTCCGCGGCCAGATAGTAATCGCCCGAGCGATAAGCCTCGCGGGCCTTGGCATAGAGGAGATCAGCGCTGCGGAACTGCGACTCGTCTTCCGCTACCGGGGTCGCCGCGCAGCCTGCCAGCAGGAGCGCGAAGGTTCCGAAGATCAACAGCAAGCGCGTGAGTAAAGTGCAATGCATATCAAACCGTTATTCTTGCTCTGTGCTCCAACGCGAGACGGTGGAAACAGGGCGAAATTTATTCGCCAGGGTCAATCAGTTTAATACAAGGCAAAATGTTGTCAAATGAATAAGTTATGGGGCATTCCTAAATCGGGCTCAAAGCTTTGTCTGCCAACTGTCTGGAAATCAGCCGACGCAACGGCTTGAGGAGAGAATAACTCAGGGAGATATCGGGCCGACCGCTGGGAATGACACCGGCATCACTGTGCCGGCATCGGGCCTGGACAGAACAAAGCCCGGCCGTCTCGGCGACGGCCGGGCTTGTCGCGTTCGTGACTGATCGGCTTTAGATCGCAGCCAAATCCTCTTCACCGGTGCGTATCCGGACCGCTCTTTCCACGGGAGAGACGAAGATCTTGCCGTCACCGATCTTACCGGTCCGCGCCGCCTCGGCGATGGCCTCTACGCAGCGTTCCACCTGGTCATCAGGGATCACCACTTCAATCTTGACCTTGGGCAGAAAATCCACGACATACTCCGCACCACGATAGAGTTCGGTGTGCCCCTTCTGCCGGCCAAAGCCCTTGACCTCGGTCGCCGTCATGCCGCTGATCCCGATCTCGGACAGCGCTTCGCGAACATCGTCGAGCTTGAATGGTTTGATTACGGCTTCCACCTTCTTCATTGCCTGTCCTCGGTTACGAATGCCAGTGCGGGGATGCAATACCTTACCGGAAAACCCCTTGAATAATCCATGCTCCCCAGCATTCTCTTCACTCCTCGGTTCCGAATCCCGAGGTGATCGGGTAACGCCGATCCTGGCCAAAAGCGCGGCGACTGATACGCACCCCCGGCGGGGCTTGGCGCCGCTTATACTCGTTGCGGTTGACCATACCGACCACGCGGCGCACGGTCTCGGGATCAAAACCATCGGCAATGATCTCGGTGACACTCCGGTCCAATTCAACATAGCGTTCCAGAATCGGATCGAGCACCTCGTAGGGGGGCAGACTGTCGGTGTCCTTCTGATCGGGCGCCAACTCGGCGGAAGGCGGTCGCTCCATCACCCGCCGGGGAATCGCCGCATCAAGGCGATTACGATACTCCGCGAGACGGTAGACCAAAGTCTTGGGTACATCCTTGATGGGTGCAAACCCGCCCGCCATATCGCCATAGAGCGTGGCATAACCCACCGACATCTCGCTCTTGTTACCGGTCGTCAACACAATTTTGCGGTGTTTATTGGATATCGCCATCAGCAACACCCCGCGGCAGCGGGCCTGGATGTTCTCTTCCGTGACATCGGCTGGGAGATTTCTGAAGAGCGGCTCCAGCGCCTGCTGAAACGATGCAAGCAGCGCATCGATCGGTACAACATGATAGGCGACCCCCATCGTATCCGCCTGCGCCTGCGCGTCATCAAGGCTTATCTGCGCCGTATAGCGTGACGGCATCATCACCGCCTCGACCCGATCGGCACCGATTGCATCGACCGCAATCGCCAGGGTCAACGCGGAGTCGATGCCGCCGGATAATCCAAGCACCGCGCCGGCGAATCCGTTCTTTTCGATATAGTCGCGGGTGGCGTACACCAGTGCGCTGTAGACACTCGCCTCGTCGTCCAGCGGTTCGTCGATGTACCCGGGCTCAATATGCACCCGCCCATCCCGGCTGGTGAGATGGATGCAGCGCAGCGCCTCTTCGAAGGCCGCTACACGCACGGCAATTTCGCCATCGGCATTCATGGCAAACGAATCGCCGTCGAACACCAGTTCATCCTGGCCACCAACCAGATTGGCATAAATCAGCGGCACTCCTGTTTCACTGACACGTTGCCGGGCTACCGCCTCCCGCTCGGCCCATTTCCGGACATGAAACGGCGATGCATTCAGATTGAGAATGAGATGAGCCCCCGCCTGTGCCGCCTGCCTGGCCGGTTCCGCAATCCAGATGTCTTCACAAATCGTGAGTCCCACCCGTATCCCGGCGATGTCAACCACACAAGGGTCGGTACCGACTTCAAAATGGCGTTTCTCGTCGAAGACGCTGTAGTTGGGCAGACGCTGTTTATGGTAGACAGCAACCACCTCACCCTCGCGGATGACACCGGCGGCGTTGTACAGGGTCTCGCGTTCGAGGTGAGGGTATCCCACCACCATGTCAATCCCCCGTACCTGCTCGCAGATCTGCGCAAGGGCGTTGCGCACTCGATGGTGCATACCCGGACGCTGGAGCAGATCCTCGGGTGGGTATCCCGTCAGCGACAGCTCGGGAAACACGATCGCATTGGCGCCCATGCGCTCGCGGGCATTTTGCGAACACTCCACGATCCGTCGGGCATTGCCCTCAATATCCCCGACCAGAAGGTCGATCTGAGCGACGACTATCGTTACCTGGTTGTTCATCGAAATACGCTATGCAGGGGGCCGCGAACGCTGCCACACCTTAGACTCGGGCACCCTAAAAAACAACAGGCTGCGCGGAGGGCGGCCTGTCGCAAACTAGGGGGAGGATCGTCTGGCACTTAATCCAACAGCGCCTTCATCTTTTCACCGATCTCCGCCAGTGAGCGCACCGTATGAACACCCGCGGCCTCCAGCGCGGCAAACTTTTCATCGGCGGTACCTTTGCCACCGGCGATGATGGCGCCGGCATGACCCATGCGTTTGCCTTTGGGTGCGGTGACGCCTGCTATATAGGAGACCATCGGCTTGGTGACGTTGGCCTTGATGAAGGCCGCCGCCTCCTCCTCCGCCGTCCCGCCGATCTCACCGATCATGACAATACCTTCCGTCTGCGGGTCTTCCTGGAACAGCTTCAGGATATCGATGAAGTTGGAGCCGGGAATCGGATCACCACCGATGCCGACACAGGTGGATTGCCCGAGACCGGCGTCGGTAGTCTGCTTGACCGCCTCGTAAGTCAGCGTCCCCGAGCGAGAGACGATGCCCACTTTGCCAGGCAGATGAATATGTCCCGGCATGATGCCGATCTTGCACTCACCGGGTGTGATGACGCCCGGGCAGTTGGGGCCGATGAGCCGCACACCCAGTTCGTCGCACCGGATCTTCGCTTCCAGCATGTCCAGTGTCGGCACGCCCTCGGTGATGGTGACGACCAGTTTAATGCCGGCATTGGCCGCTTCCAGGATGGAATCCTTGCAAAAAGCCGCCGGCACGAAGATTACCGAAGCGTCGGCACCGGTCTGCTCGACTGCGTCGCGCACGGTATTGAACACCGGCAGACCGAGGTGTTCCTGGCCACCCTTACCCGGGGTAACGCCCCCCACCATCTGGGTGCCATAGGCGATGGCCTGCTCGGAGTGGAACGTTCCCTGGCCGCCGGTAAAGCCCTGGCAGATCACCTTGGTCTCTTTGTCGATCAGGATACTCATGACGCCTTGCCCTCCACCGCGGCCACAGCCCGCCGGGCGGCATCGGCCAGTCCCGTCGCGGCAATAATATCCAGACCACTCTCTTTCAGCAGCTTGGAACCCGCATCGGCGTTGTTTCCCTCCAAGCGCACAATCACCGGCACCTCGACGCCCACCTCTTTCACCGCCGCGATAATACCTTCGGCGATCAAATCACAGCGAACGATGCCGCCGAAAATGTTCACCAATACCGCCTTCACATTACTGTCGGAGAGAATGATCTTGAACGCCTCGGCGACACGCTCTTTGGTGGCACCGCCGCCGACATCGAGGAAGTTGGCCGGCGCGCCGCCGTAGAGCTTGACGATATCCATAGTGCCCATCGCCAGACCGGCGCCGTTGACCATGCAACCGATATTGCCATCGAGGGCCACGTAGTTGAGTTCCCATTGCGCGGCATGCGCCTCGCGCTGATCCTCCTGCGAAGGATCGTGCATTTCGTGGATCTTCGGCTGGCGAAACAGCGCGTTTCCATCGACGTTGATCTTGCCATCGAGACAATGCAGATTGCCTTCGCTGGTGATCACCAGGGGATTGATCTCGAGCAGCGACAGATCGAAATCGTGGAACAGTCTGGAAAGGCCCAGAAACAGCTTGGTGAACTGTTTCACCTGATCGGCGTTGAGTCCCATCTTGAAAGCGATCTCGCGCGCCTGATAGGGCTGGGCTCCCACCAACGGGTCGATCGCGGCCTTGAGTATCTTCTCCGGCGTTTCAGCGGCCACTTTCTCGATCTCGACCCCACCCTCGGTGGAGGCCATGAAGACCACGCGACGCGTTGAACGATCAACCACGGCACCGAGATAGAGTTCACGCTCGATATCGGTGCACGACTCCACCAGAATCTTGTTGACCGGCTGCCCGTTGGCGTCGGTCTGGTAGGTCACCAGATTCTTGCCCAACCACTGATGGGCGAAATCGGTGATCTCCTGCTTGGAGCTGACCAGCTTGACCCCGCCTGCCTTGCCGCGGCCGCCGGCGTGGACCTGCGCTTTAACCACCCATTTGCTGCCGCCGATCTTGTCGGCAGCCTCAGCCGCCTCCTGCGCGGTAGCGGCGGCATAACCTTCCGAAACGGGGAGGCCGTACTCGCGGAATAACTGCTTGGCTTGGTATTCGTGGAGGTTCATCGATAAATGCTCCTTATGCCCCCAATAACGGATGCGGAACGCGGAATTTTGCCGGAAATGCCCTTTAAAGGCAAAGTTTAACGCGTGGTGCCCTTAGCCGACGCCGTGCACACAGTTATCACCAAACCCTGAACCGCCATTGCCTTGCAAGCCCCGATCTAAAAACACACACTAGCACAATGAGTTGAGCTAAATTCCCCCGGGCAACCCCAGAAAAGAAAAGCGAAGACGCGGGCACCCCCTCATGAACCGGATTCCCGACAAGCAGGCGCCGACCAATTTACCGCCGGCCACTGAGGTACTGCGCGATCCCTGGCGAACCCTGACGCTACTCAACCTCTACCGCCTGACCCTGGCACTCGCCTTCCTGACCCTGTTTATTACCGGCATCGGGCCGGATCTCCTCGGCAGCTCCCGTCCGACAGTCTATGCGACCACCGCTTGGGCCTATTTCGCGGGCGTGCTGTTCAGTATCGCCACCACCCGCACACGGCGTCCAACCTTCAACACCCAGGTCAATACACTGGTGGGTGTCGATATTCTCGCCATCGCCTTGTTGATGCACGCCAGCGGCGGCACCTCCAGCGGCCTCGGCATTCTGCTGATCGTGACCATCACCAGCGGAACGCTGATCAGCACCAAAAAAAGCGCCACCTACGTCTATGCTGCGCTGGCAACAATCGCCGTCCTCACCGAGGCTGTCTACTCCGACCTGGTCTCGGTGCAAACCGCCACCCACTACACCCAGGCGGGCCTGTTGGGCGCGGCGTTCTTTGCCACTGCTGTGCTCGATTACACCTTCGCCCGCCGAGTACAGCACAGCCAGGAACTCGCCGAACAGCGCGGCGTCGACCTGGCAAATCTCTCGCAACTCAACGAACACATTATCCAGCGACTGCAATCGGGGATTCTGGTGGTCGACGAGGACGGGCGCGTACGGTTGATGAATCAGGCCGCCTGGCATTTGATCGGCATGCCGATCAGCGGCAGTCAGCCGCCGCTCGCTGAGATCTGCCCTGAACTTGCCAGCCAACTGCAGCAATGGCTCACCAACCCATTCAATACCCCGCACTCCTTTACCCTGCCGGGTGGCCAAAGCGAACTGATGCCGCGGTTCAACCGCCTCGCCCGGGATGCGAAAGACGCGATTATTTACCTTGAGGACCAAAAGCAGGTAAGCCATCAGGCCCAGCAGCAAAAACTGGCCTCTCTCGGCCGCATGAGTGCAAGTATTGCGCACGAGATCCGCAATCCTCTTGGCGCCCTGAGTCACGCGGCCCAACTGCTGGCCGAATCCAGTACGCTGGCAGCCACCGATCAGCGGCTGACGCGGATAATCGGCGAGAATGCGCAGCGGGTGAACACTATCATCGAAAACGTACTCCAGATTTCCCGGCGCCAGACCAGCAGCCCCGTTCGTCTGCCGCTCCATGTGTGGCTGGAAGAACTGCGCGATGAGTTTTGCAGCGCCGAGGGACTGCCGCTGGAACACCTGCGCATCGACGTGCAACCTCGCGATCTTGAAGTGCTGATCGATCCCAACCAGTTGCACCAGGTGGTGTGGAATCTGTGCAAGAATGCGATCGAGCACGGGGCCAATGCCAGCGGTGAAACCCGCATCGAGCTGCGTGGCGGAATGGAGATGCCCGCGCGCCGCCCGTTTCTCGACGTGATCGACCAGGGCCCGGGCATTGATCCACAAACCGCGCAACAGATCTTCGAGCCGTTTTATACTACGCGCACACGGGGGACCGGACTGGGACTCTACCTCGCCCGTCAGCTCTGTGAGTTGAACGACGCCAAGCTCGATTACATCGCACAGCCGCGGGGCGGCAGTTGCTTTCGAATACGGTTCCCTCGGGCGCAATCCGCCCCATGACATCTGCGCTGATCCTGATAACAGCTCACACACCTCTGGATAAAGGGTGAAACGATGACGCGGCAAACCGCATTGATTGTGGATGACGAACCCGATATCTGCGAACTGCTGGAAATGACCCTGGCACAGATGAATGTCGACACCCGCGCTGCCATGACCATCGCCGATGCGCATCAGCTTCTCGACAAACACAACTTCGATCTCTGTCTGACCGACATGCGCTTGCCGGACGGCAACGGTATCGATCTGGTGCGCCACATCCAACAAACCCACTCGCAGATTCCCACCGCTGTCATTACCGCACACGGCAATATGGAATCCGCCGTCGAGGCGTTGAAGGCGGGCGCGTTCGACTTTGTCTCCAAGCCGGTCGATCTGAAAATTCTGCGCAAGCTGGTGGGGACGGCCTTGCGGCTCGGTGAGCAGCATAGCGAACCGACATTGACCCTGACCGGCAACTCGCGCGGCATTGAACGCGTGCGTGGTCTCATCACCAAGCTGGCGCGCAGTCAGGCGCCTGTGTATATCAGCGGTGAATCGGGTGTCGGGAAAGAGCTGGTGGCGCGCATGATTCACGAACAGGGGCCACGCGCCGGCGGTCCTTTCGTCCCGGTCAACTGCGGCGCGATCCCCGGCGAGTTGATGGAATCGGAGTTCTTCGGTCATCGCAAGGGCAGCTTTACCGGTGCGGTGGCGGACAAGACCGGACTCTTCCAGGCCGCGGATGGTGGCACCCTGTTCCTCGATGAGGTCGCCGAATTGCCGTTGCATATGCAGGTCAAGCTGTTGCGCGCCATTCAGGAAAAATCGGTGCGCCCGGTGGGGGAACAGAAAGAATTGGGCGTCGATGTGCGGATCCTGAGCGCCACCCATAAGGATCTCGCCGCACAGGTCAAGGATGGCAGCTTCCGGCAGGATCTTTTCTATCGCATCAATGTCATCGAGTTGAAGGTGCCGCCACTGCGTGAGCGCAGCGAGGATATCCCTCTGCTTTCCGATCTGATGTTGCGCCGCCTGGCAACCGAATCGGGCGAATCCCCCGCCCAACTCAGCAGCGAGGCGCAGCGCGCGCTGCTACGTTACACGTTTCCGGGCAACGTGCGCGAACTGGAGAACACCCTGGAACGTGCCATCACTCTTTGCGAAGGCGGCGTGATCGATATCGACGATCTGTTCTTGCCGGAGCATGAATTAGCCGAAAACGCCATTCTGGCTGAGATCGACTCCACCGACGGCGAAGCGATTCAACTTGAACCCTACATGGACAAGGTGGAAAAGGAGATCATCCTCAAAACCCTGGAACAGACGCGTTGGAACAAGACGGCCGCCGCGAAAAAGCTGGGCATCACATTCCGCGCCCTGCGCTATCGCTTGAAGAAGCTGGGGCTGGAGTGATCTCCGCCGCGCTGAATCGTTGATGCATTCATCAATCCGCCGCGCCTCGCGCCGTTTTCGCTACCACATCCTGTCGCGTCGCGCCTGGCGTCATCGGCTGGTCTTTTGGGCAGGGGCAGTCGTCGTTGGCGTGACCTGTTTCGTGTTCGTTCAGGGCGGTCAATTTCTCGAAACCCGATTTCGACAACTGATGATGGGGGCACCGTGGCTGCCCTTTCTCATCACCCCGGCAGGTCTCGCTGCAGCCGCCTGGCTGACCCGGCGATTTTTCGCCGGCGCTGAAGGCAGCGGCATTCCCCAGGTCGTCGCCGCCATCCAACTACCGGACAGGATCCGGCGCGGGCGGCTGCTTTCGCTGCGCATCGCCGTCGGCAAGATCGGTCTCACGTGGCTGGCATTGATCTGCGGCGGTTCGGTGGGAGTGTTTGCCCCCACCGTGCACATCGGCGCCTCGCTGCTCTACGGATTCGGCGATCGCAGCGGAATCCGCCGCCACCACATTCACCGTGGTTTGATCCTGGCCGGTGGCGCCGCGGGCATCGCCGCGGCCTTCAATACCCCACTCGCCGGTATCGTGTTCGCCATCGAACAGATGAGCCGCTCGATCGAGGAGCGCAGCAGTGGACTGATGCTGAGCGCCGTGATTATCGCCGGCATCACCGCACTGGTACTGGCGGGGAATTACCAGATGCTTCCCGCCGTTGAATCGCAATTGACCGACGCCGTCGACTGGTTGGCCGTTCCGACACTGGGCATAAGCGGGGGCTTGCTCGGCGCTTTTTTCGGCCTCGTGCTGATCGCGACCTCCTGCAAAGTGGCTCCGTGGCTGGCGCAACGCGGTATCGTGATCGCTCTGCTGTGCGGGCTGATCGTTGCGCTGTGCGGCTGGGCAACCGCCGGCCTGACCCACGGCACCGGCTTCCAGCAGGCCAGGGAACTCGCCGCGGGGGAACTCAGCGTTACGTTCCTGTTTCCCCTCGCCAAAATGATCGCCACGCTCGCATCGTATCTCAGCGGCGTACCGGCGGGGATCTTCGGCCCTGCTTTGGGCATAGGCGCCGGCGTCGGTTCCGCGTTCGCCGCCTGGTTTCCACACGTGGATACCACGGTATTGGTGCTGCTCGGCATGGTCGCGTTCTTCAGTGGAATGGCGCAAACCCCGATTACCGCGTTTGTGGTTATCATGGAGATGAGTGACCATCACGCACTGTTACTGCCGCTGATGACCACCGCGTTCCTGGCCTATATTGTCTCGCGGGCCGTATGCCGCAAACCGATCTACCTGGCTCTGGCAGAGCCGTTTCTTAATCCACCACAACGCCATTGAGCACTGCACCAAGGGGGAGAGATGCTCTGGGTCAAGGCATTACACGTTATCTTCATGGTCACCTGGTTCGCCGGACTTTTTTACCTGCCGCGGCTCTTCGTCTATCACGCACTCTGCGAGGACGAGGCGGGCCACGAACGGTTCAAGGTGATGGAGCGCAAACTCTATTACGCGATAACGACCCCCGGAATGGTGCTGACGGTGGTCTTTGGCCTGTGGCTGCTCTTCGAGTACGCCTGGGCCGCTTTCCACACCATGGGTTGGCTGCATGCGAAGCTGCTGTTGGCGGTAGGACTGATCGGGTATCACTTCTATTGCGGAAAACTGCTGCGCGATTTTCGCGAAAATCGCAATCGGCACAGCCACGTCTTTTTCCGCTGGTTTAACGAGATCCCGGTGCTGTTTCTCGTCGGGATGGTGATCCTGGTCGTGGTGAAACCGTTCTAGAGCCCGTCAACAGGTTTCGATGCCAAGGAGGCCACCGGCCACAACCACGGCGTGGTTCGCATTTGCAGCGGCAATTGTTTGCGCTGTGTCGACCCACCCACGTCAACGCGATCGATCGCGCATCAGGTAATAAATGTGGCGCTCGGCGTCGACCAGGTGCTCACCCCAATGCAGATCATAACTGAGGCACCAGTCGCGCACCGCCCGGAAAGGGGCGGCGGGACTCCCCTCGTCGAGGCGCTGCAGTCCGCGCCTCAGATCGAAATAGATGTCGGTCAAATCATCCGCCAGACTGCCGCTTTGCAGCTGTCCGGTGAGCGCGTGGTCGTACTCCATCCAGTAGGGGTCGCACTCGCCCAGCTGATCGCGAATGCGTTGAAACAGCGCGAAGCGGGTCTCCATATCGACCAACGGGTGCAGCGGGCCATCGGCTTGCGGTCTTGGCAGCGTGATAATCGCGGCATTAATGCGCAGCAACAAATGCGCCGCGGAATCGAGCAGATCCTTGGCCTCCAAACGGTCGAGACGCTCGATCAGCGCGCAATAGGCGCGCGCCGCCTCCACCAGCTTCAAGAATTGATCCTCTGGCGCCTGGTTGAACATCGATCGCGGTCCTCCAAGACACTCTCCAGCAGAGTCTAGTCGGCTCCGTGGCGCTAACCAGCGGGATTCTCTGCCGGAGGCTTCAATGCCAGTGCTAAACTAATGCCTTTTCCACGACCTCCACGCGCCATGCCCGCACCCATCAGGACCGAAAAACGCCCTGTGGTACTGACCCTGTCGGGGCACGACCCCACCGGCGGGGCGGGTATCCAGGCCGACATCGAAACCCTTTCCAGTCTTGGCTGCCACGCGGCGACGGTGGTAACCGCGCTGACGGTTCAGGACACTTGCGATGTGAAGGGCTTCCAGCCCGTCGAGGCGGAGTTGGTCATCGCACAGGCGCGCGCCGTACTGGAGGATCTGCCGGTCGCGGCCATCAAAATAGGCATGGTGGGCAGTGCCGCAGTCGCGGCCGCCCTCCACAGTATCCTGAGTGACTACCCCACACTGCCCGTGGTTTTGGATCCAGTGCTGGTCGCCGGTGGCGGCAGCGATCTGGCGACCCGCGACCTTACCGACGCCCTGACCACGCTGCTGTTACCGCTGACAACACTGATCACGCCCAACAGCATCGAGGCGCGTCACCTGGCCCCCGAGGGCGATACCCTGGAAGCCTGCGCCCAGCAACTGCTGGAGACCGGCTGCCGTTTCGTCCTGGTCACGGGCACACATGAGGGCACTGCACAAATCGCTCATCGCCTCTATGGCCTGGGACGGCTGATGCAGGTCTATCGCTGCCGGCGCCTGCCCCATAACTACCATGGCTCGGGCTGCACGCTGGCCTCCGCCATTGCCGGCCGTCTGGCACGCGGCGACGACATCGAAACCGCGGTTGCCAATGGCCAGGCTTACACGTGGCAGAGCCTCAGCGGCGGTTTCCGTGCCGGCATGGGTCAGCATCTGCCGGGCCGACTCTCCTGGGCAGGTCGGTGGGGCGACGAACAGCAATGAGCGACTTCGTCCTGCGCGGTCTCTATGCGATTACCGACACCACCACGTTGCAGGAGAACGACCTGCTCGTCGCCTGCGAAGCGGCCCTGCTCGGCGGCGCCAGAGCGCTGCAGTACCGCGATAAGAGCGACGATCAGGCGCGACGGTTGCACGAGGCCGCGGCGCTGGTCACGCTTTGCGAACGCTTCGGCGTGCCGCTCATCGTCAACGATGACCTGGACCTGGCGGTTGCGGTTGGGGCCCACGGCGTGCATCTGGGACGCGACGATACGGCGCTCCCCCGCGCCCGTGCGCAGCTGGGACCCGAAGCCCTCATCGGCGTCTCCTGTTACAACGATCTCGCGCGCGCCGCCGCGGCCTGCGCAGGCGGCGCCGACTATGTCGCATTCGGCAGTTTCTTCGCCTCGGCCACCAAACCGCAGGCGGTGCGAGCCGACGCCGATCTGCTGCTACAGGCACGGCACCGGTGTCCACTGCCCCTGGTTGCGATCGGTGGCATCACCCCCGAAAATGGGGCCGCATTGGTGGCGGCGGGCGCCGACATGCTGGCGGTCGTCACCGGAATCTTCGCCGATCCCGATCCGCGTGCGGCGGCCGACCGCTATGCCCGGCTCTACGCCTGGCTCACAAGACCCATCAACACAGCACAGGATTACCAACCATGACCCGATCGCAGGAACTCTTCGAGCAAGCCCAGGCCTTCATCCCCGGCGGGGTGAACTCGCCGGTCCGTGCCTTTCGCGGTGTCGGCGGAACACCAGTCTTCTTCGCCCGCGGTGAAGGCCCCTACGTCTACGGCGAGGACGGCGAGCGTTACATCGACTATGTCGGCTCGTGGGGTCCGATGATCCTGGGGCATGCCCATCCCGGTGTCATCGAAGCGGTGCGCGAGGCGTGCAAGCAAGGGTTGGGTTTCGGCGCTCCAACCGCCATCGAGATCGAGATGGCGGAGCTGATCTGTCAGATCATTCCCAGCATCGAACTGGTGCGCATGGTCAGCTCCGGCACCGAGGCGACCATGAGCGCCATCCGTCTGGCGCGCGGGTTTACCGGTCGCGACAAGATCGTGAAGTTCGAGGGCTGCTACCACGGCCACTCCGATTCGCTGCTGGTCAAGGCCGGTTCCGGCGCCCTGACCCTGGGCGTACCCACCTCCCCCGGCGTGCCCGCCGCCCTGGCGCAGCACACCATCACCCTCGCCTACAACGACCTCGACCAGGTGCGCGCCGCCTTCAGCGAGGCGGGCAGTGAGATCGCCTGCATCATTGTCGAGCCGGTGGCCGGCAACATGAACTGCATCCCGCCTGAGCCTGGTTTTCTCGAGGGTCTGCGCGAGGTGTGCGATGCCCACGGCACCGTGCTGATCTTCGACGAGGTGATGACCGGCTTTCGTGTCGCCCTGGGCGGCGCGCAGGAGTACTACAACGTCAAACCCGATCTGACCACCCTCGGCAAGGTGATCGGCGGGGGCATGCCGGTGGGCGCTTTCGGCGGCAAGCGCGCGATCATGGAGCACATCGCACCGCTGGGCCCGGTCTACCAGGCGGGGACTCTGTCGGGCAACCCCATCGCCATGACCGCGGGTCTGACGACGCTGCGCGAGCTGGGGCGCCCCGGTTTTCACGCTGAACTCGGCGCCAGGACGGAGCGTCTCACCACCGGGTTGCAGGCCGCGGCCGACGCCGCAGGCATTCCCTTCACCACCAATCAGGTCGGCGGCATGTTCGGGCTCTTCTTCACCCAGGCGCAAGAGGTCAGCCGCTACCAGCAGGTGATGGAGTGCAATGTCGAGCGCTTCAATCGCTTCTTCCACGCCATGCTCGAACGCGGCGTCTATCTCGCGCCCTCGGCGTACGAAGCGGGCTTTGTCTCCGCGGCCCACAGCGACGGCGACATCGACGCTACGGTCACCGCCGCGGCCGAGGTCTTCGGCATCCTGTAAGCGGACCACTGCTGCGCGCAGACGATGGACGACGGACTGCTGCAGGCGTTTATCGGCTGGGTCGCAGCGCATCCCGGCGCCGCCGGGCTGGCGGTGGCCTTCATCGCCTTCACCGAGTCACTGGTGCTGGTGGGGCTGGTGATGCCCGGTGCAGCGCTGCTGTTCGGCGTTGGCGCGCTGATCGCTGTCGGCGCACTGCCGCTGGGCAGCACTCTGGCCTGGGCTGCAGCCGGCGCCCTGGCCGGAGACTGGCTGAGCTTTTTCATCGGCCGCCGTTACGAGTTGACCTTGCGTCGCATGTGGCCATTGCGCAACCATCCCCAACTGATCGAACGCGGCCTGCATTTCATCAATCGCCACGGCGGTAAGAGCATTTTCCTGGGACGTTTCGTCGGCCCGGTGCGCCCCCTCCTGCCGGCTGTGGCCGGGATGCTGCGCATGCGAACCTGGCGCTTCCTGCTCATCAGCACTCTCGCCACCGCGCTTTGGGCGCCGGTCTATCTGCTTCCCGGTGCACTCTTCGGCGCCTCGCTGGGATTGGCCTCCGAGGTGGGCGGCCGTCTCGTGATGGCGATTCTCATCCTCACGGCAATGGTGTGGATCTCGGTGGTGCTGGTGCGTCGTGTCTATCGCCTGCTCCAACCGCATACCGTCGACTTTCTCAACCGCGCGGCGGTGTGGAGTACACGGCACCCGCTGCTGGGACGCGTCACCCACGGGCTGATCGATCCGGCGCGACCGGACGCCGGCACCCTCGCCGCCTGGGCACTGATGCTGCTGGTCGCGGTATGGGGGTTCTCCTTCATACTGGGCAGCGCGCTGCAGAGTCTGCCGCCCACGGATCTCGACCGTGCGCTCTACGACACCCTGCAAGGGTTACGCACGCCGTGGGTGGACGTGCTGATGGTGCGTCTGACCCAGTTGGGTGATCTTGCCGTCATTGCCGCCCTGGCGCTGATCGTCACGCTCTGGCTCTCGGCGCGCCGCCGCTGGATCGCCTGCGCCCACTGGCTGGGGGCCGTTGCCTTCGCGCTGCTGGTGCCCTGGTTGCTGAAAAGCCTGCTGGATATACCACGCCCCGAGGCCATCGCCGCCTTCCTGCCGGATGCTTCATTCCCGAGCGGTCACGCCACGCGGGGTATCACCCTGTTCGGCTTCCTGGCGGTATTGACGGCACGGGATTTCAGCATCGCCTGGCGCTGGCTGCCCTACACCGCCGCCCTGTTGATCGCATTGGCCATCGCCGCCTCGCGCCTCTATCTGGGGGCACACTGGCTGTCGGATGTGCTGGGGGGGCTCACCCTGGGACTGATCTGGATCACCGTCCTCGGCATCGCCTTTCGCCGTCACGATCCCGTCGCCGGGCGCGGACGCCAGCTGAGCGCATTGGCGTTGGCCGCCTTGATGGTCGGCGGCACGCTCTACTCGAACCACTACCTGCCTCGCGACCTGCAGCGCTATGCCGTGCAACGCACCGTGCATAGCTTCACGACCGCGGATTGGCTCGCCGGCGACTGGCGCCAGCTACCGCGCCTGCGTCACGATCTGCGCCTGCGGCGTAACCACCCGCTCACCCTGCAATGGGCCGGCGATCCGGAGCGGCTCGCGCAGCAGCTGGACACAGCCGGCTGGCAAACCGCGCGCCCCCTGACCTGGCGCGACAGCCTGCTCTGGTTCGGTACCGCAGGCGACGAGCCGCTTCCCATCCTGCCGCAGATCCACGACGGGGAGCACGAGGTCTTGACCCTGTGGCGCCACTCAACCGTCCCCGGTGAACGCCTGGTGCTGCGCCTGTGGAAAGTACCCTACCGGTTGCAGCCGGGAGATATCCCGCTTTACGTGGGTAACGTAAGCCGTCTCACTGAAGTGACCATACTCCCCTCGATCACCCTGCCGCGCACCCGCACCGATTTCGAGACCCCGCTGACCGCGCTGCTTCCGCAGCTGGGTCCCCTGCTGCTTGCCGAAGTGCAACCCACCCGACCGACCCATGAACCTGCCGGATGGTCGGGACACGTCGGGCTGTTGGGAACCGTCGCCATCCCGAACAAAGCGGACTGAGATCGTTTGCGTTGCCGAAAAAGGGGAAAAAGTGACTAACTCAATTGGTTAAACTTTCTTCCCTCCATCCCCTTTTCACCCTCCGGTCCACTTCTTAAAACCCTTTTTACGCCTAAAGATCTGACATTTTTTTTATTCTCACTATGGCTGGACCGTATTTTTTATATAGGAGCTCAGAAATGGCCCCCGCTGATTGGACAGTCAATAGACGACGATAAGTGCTTCCTCCATGATGAGCGCTACGCTCTGGAGAGAAACAATGAGACGGAAGAGACGAACCCATTCGCTCGAGTTTAAGGCC